>NC_015167.1:732500-1032500 GCF_000190595.1 Cellulophaga lytica DSM 7489
TGGTAAAAGTAACTCGTAGGCTCATTATGCAAAAGGCACGCCGTCACCCCTAAAGGCTCCGACCGCTTGTAAGCGTATGGTTTCAGGATCTTTTTCACTCCCTTGTTCAGGGTTCTTTTCACCTTTCCCTCACGGTACTGGTTCACTATCGGTCTCTCAGGAGTATTTAGCCTTAACGGATGGTCCCGCCAAATTCACACAAGGTTTCACGTGCCCCGTGCTACTCAGGATACCACTATCGGTAATGGTCTTTACTTATACAGGGCTATCACCTGCTATGGCCACGCTTTCCAACGTATTCTAATTCATAACACACCAAATATCGTGGTCCTACAACCCCAATACTGCCGAAACAATATTGGTTTGGGCTAATCCGCGTTCGCTCGCCACTACTAACGGAATCACTTTTGTTTTCTCCTCCTCCGGGTACTTAGATGTTTCAGTTCTCCGGGTTTGCTTCTCTTTCGAGATGACATATCTTCAATATGCCGGGTTGCCCCATTCGGATACCTGCGGATCATATCATATGTGCTGATCCCCGCAGATTTTCGCAGCTTATCGCGTCCTTCTTCGCCTCTGAGAGCCTAGGCATTCCCCATACGCCCTTTTGTAACTTGTCACTACTAGATGTTTTACATACCATCTAATAGCCTCTTGCTCTTCTCTATTTCGTATTCTTTTTATTTCTTATCGTGATAATTACCCCTGTGGTAATTATACACAATGTCCCAATATGTCAATGAACGTTATTACGAATCGCAACAGACAATTAAATTATCTATGCTCTCGATTACAATACACTGGATGATAATATTAATTATCTCCAGAAATTGCCTGGTGGAGAATATCGGAGTCGAACCGATGACCTCCTGCGTGCAAGGCAGGCGCTCTAGCCAGCTGAGCTAATCCCCCATATACTAAAAGTAGTATATAGTAGCTTGTAGTTAGTACTGCCAACTACTACTCAACTTCCAGAATTTCCTTTTTACATTACGTTTATAATGCTATCTCAATACAACCAAACTAAAATAACTATAGCCTCTTGTTTTACCTTGACTACTTTTGTAACACTTACTCTTGATAAGCTTTACTTAGTAGTCCCAGGCAGACTCGAACTGCCGACCTCTACATTATCAGTGTAGCGCTCTAACCAGCTGAGCTATGGGACTCAATCTTAGTTGTTGTATCTTAATATTTTGAAGTGACAGCGAAAAAAGAAAATAAATCTAGATAAACTAAATTCTTACTACATAAACTAATATGTAACGGTCGTCTTTCTCTAGAAAGGAGGTGTTCCAGCCGCACCTTCCGGTACGGCTACCTTGTTACGACTTAGCCCTAGTTACCAGTTTTACCCTAGGTCGCTCCTTGCGGTGACGAACTTCAGGTACCCCCAGCTTCCATGGCTTGACGGGCGGTGTGTACAAGGCCCGGGAACGTATTCACCGGATCATGGCTGATATCCGATTACTAGCGATTCCAGCTTCACGGAGTCGAGTTGCAGACTCCGATCCGAACTGTGATAGGTTTTATAGATTCGCTCCTTATCGCTAAGTGGCTGCTCTCTGTACCTACCATTGTAGCACGTGTGTGGCCCAGGACGTAAGGGCCGTGATGATTTGACGTCATCCCCACCTTCCTCACGGTTTGCACCGGCAGTCTTGCTAGAGTCCCCACCATAATGTGCTGGTAACTAACAACAGGGGTTGCGCTCGTTATAGGACTTAACCTGACACCTCACGGCACGAGCTGACGACAACCATGCAGCACCTTGTAAATTGCCCGAAGGAAAGTCTATCTCTAAACCTGTCAATCTACATTTAAGCCCTGGTAAGGTTCCTCGCGTATCATCGAATTAAACCACATGCTCCACCGCTTGTGCGGGCCCCCGTCAATTCCTTTGAGTTTCATTCTTGCGAACGTACTCCCCAGGTGGGATACTTATCACTTTCGCTTGGCCGCTCAGATCGAAATCCAAACAGCTAGTATCCATCGTTTACGGCGTGGACTACCAGGGTATCTAATCCTGTTCGCTACCCACGCTTTCGTCCATCAGCGTCAATCAATTGTTAGTGATCTGCCTTCGCAATCGGTATTCTATGTAATATCTATGCATTTCACCGCTACACTACATATTCTAACCACTTCACAATAATTCAAGACCATCAGTATCAAAGGCAATTCTACAGTTGAGCTGCAAACTTTCACCCCTGACTTAACAGCCCGCCTACGGACCCTTTAAACCCAATAATTCCGGATAACGCTCGGACCCTCCGTATTACCGCGGCTGCTGGCACGGAGTTAGCCGGTCCTTATTCTTACAGTACCGTCACCAGACTACACGTAGTCCTTATTCTTCCTGTATAAAAGCAGTTTACAATCCATAGGACCGTCTTCCTGCACGCGGCATGGCTGGATCAGAGTCTCCTCCATTGTCCAATATTCCTCACTGCTGCCTCCCGTAGGAGTCTGGTCCGTGTCTCAGTACCAGTGTGGGGGATCCCCCTCTCAGGGCCCCTACCCATCGTAGTCTTGGTAAGCCGTTACCTTACCAACAAACTAATGGGACGCATACTCATCTTACACCGTAAACTTTATTATTTAAATGATGCCATAAAAATAAACTATAAGGTGTTAATCCAAATTTCTCTGGGCTATCCCTTAGTGTAAGGCAGATTGTATACGCGTTACGCACCCGTGCGCCGGTCGTCAGCAAGAGCAAGCTCCTCTGTTACCCCTCGACTTGCATGTGTTAAGCCTGCCGCTAGCGTTCATCCTGAGCCAGGATCAAACTCTTCATCGTTGTTTTGTAAATATTCTTAACAACCTAAAATCGTCCTAAACTAAACTCATTCTCTTTTTTTAATCCAATAATACTACAAGTAGCATTATTTTGCTGTCTCTTCAATATGTCAAATGAACTTTTAATTCTTGTAGAAATACTAGACTCGAACTAGTTGATTTTTAATAACAAATCATTCCAAAATTTCTTATCGCCTTACCCTCTCTGAAAGCGGTTGCAAATGTAAAACGTTTTTTTAAACTGACAAAATAAAAATTTAATTTATTTTACTGTTTGTTTCGCTTTAACAACCCTAGCAAATTGGGAATGCAAAAATAGTATTTTTAATTGCTACAAAACAAGCTTTTAGTTACTTATTTTTTAACCTTTATATTATACTAATTTTACAACTGAATCAATGAACTCTACTAACTTTACAACTGCTTGTTTCTCCGTTAGCGGCTGCAAATATACTCCCATTTTTAAACACCACAAGGCTTTTTTGATTCTTTTTTTAAAGTATTTTTATTTTATGCTTTAGAACCCTATTTTTCAAACACTTAAAACAACACACTTTTAACCTATTTTTTACCAAGCCTAAGCTTATCATTAAAAACTAACCTAAAACAATATTACTTTACCGCTAAAAAGGCGATTGTAGGGTTAAAGAATAAAAGCTATTATACTATAACGTACAGTTATAAATATTAAGAAAAGAAGTTCCATACCAAACCAAAACGTATTACAAAGTCACGATAAGGGTAGTTAGGTGCGGAATAAAAGTCATAGCCTGTAAAGGATGAGTTAAAATGTTCTGCCTTTAAATATATCCTTGTTTGTTTTACTTTTCCGTTTATAAAAAAGTCTAACATAGGATATGCCCCGAGTTTTTGTTGGTTTTGTACGTAAAACTCACCCAAAGCTGGGTTATAGGCATTCATATTATAAGCTGTAAAATATTTAAATGTAACCCCTGTTTGAATAAACATTGCTTTTTTAAACACATCTTTAGAGAAATAAAGCGTATTTCTAGTTACAAATTCTGGTAAATTTAATACGGAGTTAGATTGTGATACATTTTGATACATTATTGTATTATCTAATGCCCAGCGACCAAATTTAAATTCTTTGCTGTACTTTACTTTTAAATATCCAACAGAAGCACTTTCTTGAAACGGTTTTATATATGCGTTTTCTTGACCATTATTAATCTGCTCTTCTGTAGCCGTAGATTTAAAATAAGTATAGTTATCTATGTTTGTATACTTAGCAGATAATGTTCCGTATGGCTTGGAGCTATACTGAAAATTTAAACTGTTTATATTTTGTTTGTCAAAACTTGCCGTATTTTGCCAGTTGTAATTTTGATAATTACTTTGGTAAAGCAAGAAATTAAAATTAGGCATTTTAGACTCATTATGTAAACTTGCCTTAAATTTATGTTTGTCCTTATATATATAGGTAGCTTCTGCATTTAAAAAACTACCTCCTAAATCTCCTGATACATTATAAGCAGCTTCTCCTTTTAAATTAAATTCTCCTATTTTTTTGCTGTAAGCAGCACCTAAAGATATTTCCGTTCCTCTTAACTGATTATCTATTGTACCTGTTGGAGTAATTAATAAACTTTTAAAAAAGTAGTTATAATTATAAATACCTACAAAGCCTTTTAGCTCACCTAATAATTTGTTAGAAAACGTAGTGTTTAATTGATTGTAGGTTGTTTGCAAATGAGCTTTATCATTTGTCTCATCTAAAAAGGTATCTCCAAAATAATCATATTGGTTATCTTGATTGAATTTAGAGAATTTTGTTTCATAACTAAACTGATGTCCAACCGCTATTGATGTAGCTATAATACTGCTTGTAGAATCTTCATCTTTTTTAATTAACTTATATTGCTGATCTAAAAAATATCTTTTTCCTAAAACAATACTTTCTGCATCAATAAAAGCAACGTCTAACCTATCTCTTGTGGTAAATTCATCATCTCCGGTTTCAAACTGAGTATCACCGTCTGTTAAACCTCCATTTTCTTGATAAGTTACATCTTGCGCAGCAATATGTGCTAACAATTGATATCTGTTATTTTTAGATGTATAATTAGATGTTACGGTAAAGTTACCAGACTCTGCCTGATCATAATTATACTTCCCTAAAGACCTAAACCCTTTGTATCCTAAAGATATATTTAGCTGAGGAGACATATTAAATGTTAGCATAGCATCTAACAATTGCCCTTGTGCCATTGTTGTTTTAAACATTAACTCTGTTAAAGGCGTTGGCACATTATAATACTTAATTTGGTTTACACTCCAATAATTATCTGTTAATGCAGATGTACTTAAAGAAGGATACATTGATTCACTATCAAAATCTACTCCTAACCTATTTGATGGTTTTCCAATGTTTGCAAATGGCATAAGCTCAAACCCATCTCTTCTCAGATAATTATACTTATATTCTTTTTGTATGGTTAGTGTTGTATCTAAAAAGGTTGTATCTTTTTTTATAGTAAATATTTTATACTCTTCTACACTTGGTTTTTCTTCTTCACCTTTAGCTAAAACCTTACCTGGTTTTTCTTCTCCTTTAGAACCTAAATCTTTTTTAGTTGATATTGGATTTTGCGCAAAGGCAACTGATCCCCAAAGTAAAAATACAAATACAATATATCTCATTTATAAAAAAATATAAGCAAAGGTAATTTTTTACATTTAAATATCTGTGAAAGTTTTGTTACGTTTTACAGACCAACCACTATATAACAAGGTTGCAATAAAAAATTAACAAATGTACATCTCATAAATAAATTACATATTTTAAGATTTACTTAACAAAATAGTGCTATTTTCTTGTGTTTACTACTATTAATTAAGATATTTAGCACTTTTCTTTTGCTAAAACGTTAAATAAAACCAAAAAAAACACTTTTAAACTTAACTACCAAACAAACTAAAAATGACAAAAAAACTACTTGTGCTATTTTTATTGAGCTGCTCCTTTTCATTTGCTCAATTTAATGAAGCCGCCCCTTGGATGAAAGATCTAAGAAAAAATAAGGCTAACTCAGCTGCAAAAAATAGTAATTACAATAGCACTATAGAAGATTTAAGGTCTTCATTTGACGATTATTGGAAAACCAGAAATAAAAATGAAAAAGGTAGTGGATACAAACCTTTTATGAGGTGGCAAAATTATTGGAGTTACTACCAAAACAGTAACGGATACATACCAACCTCAAAAGAAATTTATGATGCCTGGAAATCTAAAAACAATACCTCGGGCAAAGTAAACCCAACTAGTAATTGGACGTCTGTAGGACCATCTACAAGTAATGTGTTTGCTGGCAGATTACCCGGCAACGGGAGAATTAATGCTATTACAGTAGATCCTAATAACGAAAATATCTGGTATGCAGGCGCACCAGCTGGTGGTATTTGGAAATCTACAAATGCTGGAGCAAGTTGGACAAACCTTTTTTCTAATTTTCTACAAATTGGTGTATCTGGTATTGCAGTAGACCCAAATAACTCTAACATTATTTATATTTCTACCGGAGATGATGATGCTGCAGACTCATACAGTATTGGAGTTTTTAAGTCTACAGACGGCGGAAATACTTGGAATGAAACAGGTTTAAACACTAGTACAATAACATCTGGAATATCATTTTTAACTAATGAAATTACCATAGACCCTACAAATAGCAATATTGTTTGGGTAGCATCTAATAACGGATTATATAAAACTATAGATGGTGGTGTAACGTGGGTAAATACATTACAAGAAAACATTACCGATTTTAAACTTAAACCAAACGATAGTAACACCGTTTATGCGGTAGATTTTAACAGCTTTTACAAATCTACAGATGGTGGTACAACATTTAACACTATTACCAGTAATTTACCAACAAGCTCTGGCAGGATGGTTTTAGGTGTTACACCCGCTAATGAAAATTTTGTATATGTGTTAAGTGCAAATACAGACTATACATTTCAAGGCATTTACAAATCTACAAATAGCGGAACAACTTTTACAAAAACATCTAACACTACAGACATTTTGGAGTCTAACCAAGCTTGGTTTGATTTAGCCTTAGAAGTATCTACAACAGATGAAAACACCTTATTTACAGGTTGCCTAAATGTATGGAGAAGCACAAATGGAGGCAATAGCTTTGGAAAACTAAATAATTGGGGCATTAATAATAGTGCTTATACCCACGCAGATATACATACCTTAAAAATGTTTAACTCTAAGCTTTTTTGTGGTAGTGATGGAGGCTTGTATGTTTCTGAGAATAATGGAACAACATTTACAGATGTAACTAACGGAATGTCTATTGGGCAATTTTACAGAATATCTGTTGCAGAAGATGATTCTGCTAAAATGATTGGTGGTTTACAAGATAATGGTGGAAACGTTTTTAACAACAACCAATGGAATAATTACCACGGTGGAGACGGTATGGATAATGTAATAGACCCTAACAATAATAATCTAATATATGGTTTTACTCAAAATGGAGGATCTCTAAACATTTCATCTAATTCTGGCGAAAACATTGCTCAATTAGGTCCGCCTAAAAACGCTGATGATGAAGACATAGATGGTAATTGGATTACCCCACTTGCTATTAATAAAAGAGGGGAAGTTTTTGCTGGTTTTGATGCCATTTATAAATTAGAAGGCATCAATTGGGTAAAAATTAGCACATCTGTAGGGTTTGGAAAAATTGAAGATTTAGAAACAGATCCTATTAATGCCGATGTAATTTATGCCGTTAACAATAATGTTATTTATAAAAGTGAAGATAACGGAGTAAACTTTACTTCTTATATCTCTTTACCCGGTAACATATCAGATGTAACAGTTAACAATTTAGATAGCTCTATACTTTACGCTACTACATCTAACAGAGTAGGCATAGCATTATCTGGACAACCATTTAACCGTGGAGTTTATAAAATTACAACAGATGGCACAGATGTTACTTTAGAAGATATTACTTTAAATTTACCTACAGACCAAGCTTATTTTAGCATTGCTCACCAAGGCTTACACCAAGACAACCCTATTTTTGTAGGTACAAGTTTAGGTGTTTACAGGTTAGATGATACACTTACTGAATGGGAGGAGTACGACACAAACTTGCCAAACGTAGCTATAGGCGATATTGATATTAATACAACAGATAATATTATTACAGCTGCTACATACGGAAGAGGTGTTTGGCAATCCCCATTGCCAATTAAAGATCCTGATAATGATGTTAGCTTAATATCCATATCACCAGCCATAAACTCAGTTCTTTGTGGTGAAATTACACCTGTAGCAACTATTAAAAATAACGGAACCAATACTATAACAGAAGTTACGTTTGCCTACGGATTAAACAATACAAATTTAAGCTTTATATGGACCGGGTCTTTAGATTTTGAAGAAACTGCCACAATAAGTTTACCTAACATAGGTACTACAGATTTTGGCAAGGTTACTTTACAAATAACTGCTACAATAACAAATGACACTTTTAACACAAACAACTCTAAAAACAGCACATTATATATAAACAGAGACGGAAATGCTAATATTGTAAATACGTTTGATAGTGATGAAGAATCCTTATTAACCTATAATGAGTCTGGCGACACACCTCTTTGGGAAAAGGGAGTTCCTAATGGTTTGGTTTTAAATACTGCCAGCTCTGGAGCTAATGTTTATGCTACTAACTTAGATGGTGATCACCCAAATAACACTAAAGCGTACTTAATTAGTAATTGCTACAATATAGCCAGTATAGCAAATCCTATTTTAAAGTTTAAAATGGCTTATGAGTTAGAGGAAAATTGGGATGTTGTTTATGTAGAATACTCTACAAACCAAGGTATAGATTGGAATGTTTTGGGCAACATTAATAGCCAACCCAACTGGTACAACAGCGACAGAACAAATGCAATATCTGGTGTTGCTGACGATTGCCAAAATTGCCCTGGAAAACAATGGACAGGTACCAATGCAACCCTAACAGAATATAGCTACAACTTTAATACAAATGCAGCGTTAGGGGAGCCAAATTTAAGCTTAGAAGAAAGTATTATTTTCAGAATAGTTTTTCATTCAGACCCAGGTGTATCAGAAGAAGGTGTTGTTATAGATGATTTTGTTTTAGAAGGTGAACTAGATGATGACGATGATGACAATGATGGCATTTTAGATGTAGACGACAACTGCCCTACTATTGCCAACGCAGACCAACTAGATACCGATGGTGATGGCATAGGAGATGTATGTGATACTGATGATGATAACGATGATATTTTAGATGTAGATGATAATTGCGTTTTAATTGCCAACCCAGACCAAGCAGATTTAGATAACGACAACATTGGCGATGTTTGTGATAACGACAATGATAATGATGGTGTTATTGATAGTTTAGACTTGTGCCCTGCAACTCCAGAAAATACTATTGTTGACATAAATGGATGCGAAATCTTCTCACTACCTTCTTCTAACTTTAGAATAAAAACAACAGCAGAAAGTTGTATTTCTAGCAACAATGGAGCTATAGATATTACAGCAGAAATAGCACTAAATTATACAGCTACAATAAGTGGCAATGTAAATGAATCTAAAACATTTACCAATGAAGTATCTTTTAATGATTTGGCCTTAGGTAACTACACTATTTGTATTACTGTTGAAGGACAACCAGAATATCAAAATTGTTTTACAGTATCTATTTCAGAACCAGAACCACTAGCTGTATCAACTGCGGTAAACTCTGTTTCTAATAGTGTAACATTTAATTTAACTGGAGGTAAAGTCTATAACATCAACATAAATAATAAAACATATACTACCACCAAAAATGAAATTACCCTACCATTAGATAAAATAGAAAATAAAATAAGTATAAAAACTGATAAAGACTGCCAAGGAATTTATGAAGAACGAATTATTTCTAGCACCGATATTTTTATTTATCCTAATCCTATTAAAGGAGGAGATTTAACTATAGAGTTAAACAAACCAAATGTAACACAAGTAGAACTTGCTTTATACACCATAAACGGCACCAGAGTTTACAAAAAAGACCATAAAACCAATAATGGCGCTTTACAATTTAATGTAGACTCTTTAGCAAGAGGCATTTATGTACTAAACATAAAAACACAGCATACCATACTTACCTATAAAATAATAAGAAAATAAAATGAAAACAATATATAAACTTACTTGTATTAGTGCTTTAATGCTAGCGTCTTGTGGCGGTGGCGGTGATGATGGTGGTGCAGATACTCCAGAACCAATTGCAGCACCAAAATCAACCACTTTAGTTTTTCCTGAAAACAACACAGAATGTAATGAAGGAACAATAGTTAGTAACAGGCAAAGCTCTGTAGAGTTTAGCTGGAGTGATGCAGTTGATACAGATAGCTATGAGATAAATATTAAAAATTTAAACACTGGCAACAGCATAACAAAAACAGTTACAACTACCTCTGAAGCGGTAATTATAGATCGGGGTACACCTTATGAATGGTTTGTAATATCTAAAGCATCTGGCACAACAGAAACTGCAACCAGTGCTATATGGAAATTTTACAACCAAGGGATTGGCACAGAAAATTACGCTCCTTTTCCTGCAGACGCAATTAATCCTGCTAGAGGAGCAACTATTGCTACAACTAATGAAGTATCATTAAAATGGTCTGGTGAAGATGTAGATGATGATATAGTTGATTATGAAATATTATTTGGAACGGATGACACACCAACTACAAGTATAGGAGTAACTACAGAAACTACTATGAACACAAATGTTACAACTAATACTATTTATTATTGGAGAGTAATTACTAAAGACAGTGAAAACAATACTTCTACCTCTGAAATATTTGAGTTTAAAGTAGAGTAAAAAACTTTAACATTATAGCACACAAAAAAAGCTCTTAGAAATAAACCTAAGAGCTTTTTTATATGTTGACTAAAACAAATTAAAAGCCCAAATACCAGAGTTGATAATCTGGGCTAGTTTTTAAAATCAATGTTAATACTATTTGTATTATTATTGATTTTGATCTGCTGGCGTAATAGCATCGTTTAAATTAATTTCAGTTTCTGGAATCTGAAAAGTAAAACGAGCATCACCTGCAGGAATATTAAAGAAAGATGAAGGACTATTAGGATGTGTTGTACCTTCAAAATCACGAACAAGACCAACATTCCATCTCTTCATATCCAATAAACCAAAACCTTCTCCCCAAAGTTCTATACGTCTATGCAGTCTAATTTCTTCCATTAAACTACTACCTGAATTTGTAGAACGTGTGTATGCATTATCTCTAGTAGAAACTAAATCAAATAATTCTTGTGCCGCTCCTGCATCATCACCACTAGATGCCTTAGCTTCTGCAATAATTAAGTACATTTCTGCAACTCTCATATATACGTAATCTGCTTCAAAAAACGTATCATCGTAAAACTTGTAATTATAAATTTGTCCCTCTTTAGGCTGATCTATAAAACCGTTATCTGGTCCAAACCAATTGCTACGCACATCTGTAGAAGCTACTGCATTATACAACCTAACATCTACAGTTCTGTGGTGCCCTAATTGTCCTGTATAACCTGGTGTTACACCAATAGCACTTTTTTGCACAGGTGAATACGATTGCATTTGTGCAAAAAACGAAGCATAAATAGATGACGTATCTCCATTAATATCTGCTCCCCACAACCACTCTGGATTAGATATATACTGGAAACCATCTAACAATTGATCTGCTGCTAAAGAACCTGCCGATTTTGCTATTTCTGCAAATTGTATTGCTTTTGTATAATCTTTAGACAATAAGTAAAAACGAGCTAAATAACCTGCTGCAATGTTTTGATTAATTACAGTTTTATCTGGTCTAGAAAATCCTTCAAGACCATCATAACCTTCTTTTAAATCAGACTCTATTTGATCATAAACATCTTGTACAGTTAATCTACCAAAACCAGGCCCATTAACTAAATCTGCTGTAGGGTCTATAATTGGCACACCAGCATCAGACATTGCAGGGTTTCCTTTTTGATAAATTTGTATTAATTGCAAATACGCCAATCCTCTTACCACTTTAGATCTAGATAAAACATAAGTTAAATCTTGCGTTAAAACAGATTCATCTAAACCACCTATAAGTGTAATTGTTTGGTTGGCACCTTTAATTATCTCATAGTAATAATCCCATATTGTGTTGGTTTCTGTACCAGATTCTTGAGTTCTACCAATGTATTTGTACAAATCATCATACCACCAACCATTGTTAGAATCTATCATATCATTAGACATAATATCCATCATTAAATCTATAGATTTTTGTCCGTAATCATTATGGTTTCCACCAGAACCAGCTACGTTAAATGTACGCATGTTATTAATTGTACCTGTATCAAAAGAACTTGCAGTAGACAACAAAGCTTCTGGTGATTCTTCAGCTAATTCTGAAATAGTTTCGTCTGTAACTATGTTTTCTAAATCTGACTCTAAATAATCATCACTACAGCTAGCTGATATTGCCAACATTGTAGCTATTACTAATATTTTTTTCATTTTTTTACTTTTAAAAATTAACATTTAAACCTAACGTAAACGTTTTTAATGTTGCGTATCTAACAGAGTTGTTACCTCCGGTTACACTTGCTCTAGGATCAAAACCTTGAACATCTGATGCTGTCCATAAAGCTAAGTTGTTACCTAAACCATAAATTCTAACTTTGCTTAAACCTATTTTATTTGAAACCTCTTGTGGTAAAGTGTACCCTATAGACACATCATTAAGACTAATAAAATCTGATTTTTGTAAAAACAAATCAGACACACTATAATTTCTAGTCCCATCTATAACTCTAGGCAACTGAGCGTCTGTATTATCATACGTCCAAGACTTATTAAAATCTCTGTGGAAATTTTCTCCAATACCGCCTCCAAAGCCATCATTATAAATAGCATCATAAGCATAACCTCCAAATTGGTATGAAAGTGCAAAACTAAAATCTAAGTTTTTATAAGTAAGCGATGATGTAAAACCACCGTTAACATCTGGCAAAGCAGATTTTCCCAAACTAGTTTCTGACGCTACAGAGTAATCTTCAGTTTGGTTGTTTACAATTGGTGTTGTACCGTCTGCCTCAAACTCGCTAGAAGTATACCAAATAGCATTACCATTTTCTGGGTTAACCCCTACAAAATCCCTAATGTAATAATCAAAAGCACTACTACCTTTTTCCCATCTATATACAGTACCTGGATCTATAAATTCTCTTCCAGGAGCAAGTTTAGTTATCTCGTTTTTATAATGAGTTGCATTTAAATTTACGGTCCAGTTTAAATTTTGATTTCTAATAATATCATAAGAAATACTTGCCTCAAAACCTACGTTCTGCATATCCATTACATTTTCTGGAATAGAAGGTAAACCAGAAGAGTTAGGTAAAGGCCTGTTAAATATTAAATCTGTTATTTTACGCTCAAAATATTCAGATTCAATTCTCACTCTATTATCAAACATATTAAGTTCAAAACCAACATTAAAATTGGTAGATGTCTCCCATTTTAAATCTCTGTTACCTAAAACTGTTTTATTTAAATTAAACTCTTCACCATCTGTAGTTACATCCCACTGATCTAAATAAGGAGCATAATTTCTAACAGCAGTATTGTCTGGGTAACCAACATAGTCATTACCCTGCTGACCAATACTAGATTTAAGTTTAAGCTCAGAAATCCAGTTTACATTATCCATAAAAGATTCTTTAGAAACTCTCCAAGCTAAACCAGCTCCCCAAAAATTACCCCATCTATTTTCATCGGCAAAAACAGAAGAACCATCTCTACGGAAACTACCATTTATATAATATTTGTTATCAAAATCATACAACATTCTAGCAAAGAAACCTTCTAAAAGGTACTCTGTTGGACCTCCTGTAACATTACCTGCTCCATCATTCTCTGCAAATAAACTAGCAGAAATATCATTAGAGATAAACTGATTTTTTTTGTTTGCATCTAAGAATTTAAAATTGTAGTCTGAATTTTCATGACCTAACAAAATATCTAAGTTATGATCTTCTCCTATTGTTTTTTTCCAACCTAATAATTGTTGATTGGTATAAGTTGTACCTCTACCAAATTGCTCAGACAATCTACCATTAACATCTGCAGGAGATGCACTACCTACAATTTTATTGGTATAATTGGTAGTGTTATAAAAGGCAAGATCTAAACCAAAATTATACGTAAATGTAAAGTCTTTTAAGAATTTGATTTCTGCAAATGCTCTAGATGTTAAATTATCTCTTACAGATTTATTTACATTTAGTGTTTGTAGAGCGTGCGGATTAGAAAAACCATTAAATGGCCTACCTGCAGTTGCATTTGGAGATGTAACATCTGCCCAATCCCAAAGTGGATTTCCTTTATCATCTAAAACTGTTTCACCTGTAGCATGATCTACAGCAAAAACAGGATAAATAGGCGCTATATTTCTAACCCAAGCAAAATTACCTGTAATATTATTAGTTAAAGTTCCTGTTTGCTCTCTGTTAGCATAATTAGCAGACATCCCCAATTTAATGTTATCACTCACTTGAGAGTTTACATTCATATTTAAGGTTAACCTTTTAAAGCCGGTATTAATGTTATACCCTGTATTATCTTCATTACCTACAGAGAAAAAGTATTTAGCTTTTTCAGTACCTCCGGCTACACTTGCGTATAAAGACTGTATACCACTACCGTTATTAAACAACTCATCTTCCCAATCTGATGTCCATAACTGGTTACCAGATCTTAATTTACCCGTTGTAGGGTCTACAACAGTTGTTCTATCGCCTCCAAAAGGATTATAAACCAAGCCTTGTGCTCCATCAAATAAATTTGCAGATGCGTTTATGCCGGCTGTTGCCTCATCTGTACCATTCTCTACAATATCGTTACTTTTTAGCATTTTATGGTAAGCCTCTAAATACTCACCTGCACCATCCATAACGTCATAGTCTTTAACTGCTCTACTAGTAAAGCTAGTTCTAACATCTAAGTTTACACTTACTTTACCAGCTTTACCTTTTTTTGTAGTTACAATAATAACACCATTAGCACCTCTATTTCCATACAAAGCAGCAGCTGCAGCATCTTTTAAAAATGAAATAGACTCAATATCATTAGGGTTTAATGATGTAATAGACTCGTTATAAGGAACACCGTCTACAACATATAAAGGCGCAGAAGATCCGTTTAAAGATCCAATACCTCTAAACCTAACTGTAGGCGCAGTACCTGGTTGGCCAGAATTTGAAAAAATTTGAACACCAGAAACTTTCCCCGTTAAACCTGTTACAGCATTACCAGAAGCAACCTTAGTGATTTCTTCAGATTTAATTTCTGCTATTGATCCCGTAAGAGATTCTTTCTTTTGAGTACCATAAGCAGTTACCACAACTTCCTCTAATGCCTCTGCATCTTCTTCCATTTGAAGATTAATTGTGCTTGAAGCACCAACGGTTCTTTGTGTAGTTTTTTGACCAATGTAACTGTAACGCAAAACCTGACCTACTTTTGCATTTATGGTATAGTTACCGTCAAAGTCTGACTGTGTACCTGTTGTTGTACCAACAACTAACACAGAAACACCAGGTAAAGGCAAACCATTTTGATCTGTTACATTACCTGTAATTGTTTTCTCTTGCGCATAAGAGAAACTCATTAACATCACCAGTAAGGGTGTTAAAATCCAAGTTACTTTTTTTCTCATTTAATTTAGTTTTGAGTTAGCTTTAGCTTTCCTTTAACTATTTGCATACACCTTAAAAAATACTATTAACATTTTTTTAGCATTTTTAGATTTATAACAAGTGATTAAACTGGGCTAAAAATTATTTAATAAAAAAATAGATACTTAGTAAATTCAGTGCCCTACAAAGAATTAGTACTACCCAAAAAACTTTTATAAATAAGAAAACAGCAACTTAAAAAGTATCTATAAAGCACTTTGTCGTATTAAAACTTTGTTAATTACAGAATTTTTTAAAAAAAGTTGCTTTTTATTAATTAAAAATCAATGTAACGAGCTATTTCTTATCATATTCGTATTTTTCAGACGCAAAAAAAGAAGAAATTTAATTCTATAAAGTAAGATAATTAACTGTTAATTTAACACGTACAAATGTTCATTAAAAACATAGCTTACTGAACAAAAGGTATTATGGTTAGAGAAAAAAAGACAAAAAAAACCGCCAAGAGCAATTGCTCTTGGCGGTTAAATAAAATAAATATTTAAATGTTAATTCTGAGAATTAATATTTGGATTAAATAAAATCTCTTCTTGAGGAATTTCATAAGTTAAACGCTCATCATCATGACTAAAAGAATCTCCTGAAAAGTCTAACCAGTTAGACCCCCTAGTTCTAGTTTCACGTCTTCTCTTCATTATAAAATAAGATTGACCTTCTGCAAACAATTCTAAACGAGCCTGTAAAGCAGCTTCCTCTGCTAAAGCAGCACCAGATAAACCATCAATATAAGAACTGTCATCTAATCTTAAATCTAATAAAGCTTTTAAACTAGTTCTTGCAGCTGCATCATTACCATTTTCTGCCGCAGCCTCTGCGTGTAATAAATACATTTCTGCTATTCTCATATAATGAGAATCTGAATCTATATTAGATTGCGGGCCAGAAAAGGCTGCAAAACCATTAAGCTCTGCTCCCTTATAGTAAAATTTACCAGAAGGTTGTAAACTTGCAGAAAACTGATTTAATCTAATATCATCATCTCTAAAATTAGCATGTAAATCTGCATCCATTCCTTTAGAATTACCTACGGCAGCATAACTATAACTGTACACGTCCATAAAACCCCACCAAGAAAATAAAGATGCTAAACCTTGACCTGTTGGTGTAATATCAATACCCCACATAATACCAGGAATAGAGTTAATATCATTAAAACCACCTACTGCTCCACTTTCATCTGGCAATAAAGCAACTTCATCTGCAGTCATGATTGGATAATTACCAGAGTTGACTACTAATGCAGCATACTCTTCAGTTTTAGGCCAGTTATTTAATGCTCCGTAAGTTTTTGCTAATAAACCTCTAACAATATCTTGGTTAATTTCAATTTTATCTTCTCTAACAAAACCTTCTAACAAAGTTTCTGCATCTGTTAAATCTTTTATAACCAAATCAAAAACCTCTTGCAAAGTAGATTTTGGCTGATCTATATCTTCAGCACTTGTATAAATAGGAAGTACTTCTTGAGACATATTTGTTATATCATTAACAAAAACATGTGCTAAAAAGAAATAAGCATACCCTCTAAGAGCTTTTGCTTGACCAACTGTATATCTAAGGTTTTCAGTTTCTGGCACTACATCATTACCACCTGCACCATCTATAACTAAATTAGATAGATTAATAATTCTAAAAAGAAATCTCCATGGTCTGTAATTATATTCCGAATCTGGATCTACCGTGGCTGTTAACTCAGAAATTTGTGTTTGTCTATTATAACTCTTACCTAAATGAGCCATATCTGCAGAAAACATATCCAACTGAATATACTGTGTTGTAATACCAAAATCTTCCTGACTACCAGTACCACCACTACCTCTACGGTATAAGTTTTCATAAATACCTAATAATGTAGCTTTAGAAACATCTGGATTAATTTTAGAAGCCTCACTCACTTGTTCTTGAGATAAGGTTTCTGTTGGATATACCTCCAAAAAGTCTTCACTACATGAGCTCATAAATAATAAAGCTCCTGCATAAATTATTTTATTTATTGTTTTCATACTATTATAATTTTAAATTAACACCTAAAACAACTGTAGATAATGGATTATATCTGTAAATACTAGATCCACCAGTTATAGATGTAGATGGATTAAATCCTTGTCTCTTTGAGAAAAATGCAAGGTTATCACCTGTAATATAAAAGTCTAATTTTTTTAGACCTATTTGCTCACTAATGTCGTTAGGTAATGTATATCCTAATCTAACATTATTTAAAGCTAAATAATCAGACTTTACTAAGAACCTTGTAGATGTAGCATTTTGCTGAATTTGAAATCTTGCATCTTGCCTTGGTATATCTGTAACATCACCAGGTTGCATCCAACGATCTCTAATATCTACGTGGAAGTTATTAGTACCTGCATAATCGTTATCCATTAAGTTTGCGTAAGCAGTATCATATGCATAACCACCTAAAGAATAATTAAACAAAGTACTTAAAGTAAAATTCTTATATGAAGCATTTAATCTAAATGAACCTGTTATATCAGGAATAGCTGTTTTATTGATAAACTTATCTGCTGCTTCAGAATATACCTCAGTGATATCTTGAACTATTGTAGCATCAGGATTATCATTCATATATGATGTTAAATTAGTAATGATTTCGTCTCCTGTTCCAAAAACACCATCACCATCTAAGTCATTAAAACTACGTTCCCATTGAGCTGCACCAGTATCTACATTAACACCTGCGTAAACTGGCATATAGTAATCATATAATGAACGACCAACTGTACGAGCATAATTTCCATCTATATCAAGCTTTTGCTGCTCTCCTGTTGCCGGATCAATAGGCATTGCCTGCAATTCATTTTTAAATGTAGAACCATTAATTCCAAATGATAAATTGAATTTATCATTATCCACTATTTTAAAATCTAAATCAAATTCTACACCTGAATTTAATAATTCACCGTCATTAACTGATATTAAAGCATAACCTACTGAAGGGCCAACTCTTCTGTCAAAAAACATATCTGTAGTAGACTTTCTATATGCTTCAATAGAACCATCAACAAAACCACCAAGTTCAAACTCTACACCAACGTTAAATTGGTTAGAACTTTCCCATGTAAGATCTGGATTACCTTTTGTAGCAAAAGCTAAAGAAATATTATCATTTAAGTTGTTAACAGAATATAAATTGTAACCAGGATAGTAGTTATTAGCTGTACCATTTAACACACCAGAATTACCTAGAACACCGTAACTAGCCTTTAACTTTAAAAAGTCTACAAACTTAGAGCCAGACATAAAATCTTCTTGAGACATTACCCATGCACCACCAACAGAATAAAAATTACCCCATTTTTCATTTACAAATCTAGAAGAAGCATCTCTGTTAAAAGTAGCATTTAAAAAGTATTTACTAGAAAAATCTAAAGTAGCATTAGCTATGTAACTTTCTGTTCTTTCATCTCTAGTAAAACCATCACTAGGTGCATTTACAACACCATTAGAAATATCTGTTCCGAAAGGAGTAACTAATTTAGAACGCTCTGCCTCTAAATAATTGAACTCATAAGCAGTTGCTACGTGAGATACAAAAGCTGATAAATTTGTTGCGCCAAAAGATTTGTTATATCTAAGTCCTGTCCTAATTGTATAGTTTTTAGTTTCAGATCTAGATCTGTTAATTACACCACCCTGACCTTTGGAAGGACTATAAAATGGTTCATTTAAAAGAATATCATCACTCATAAAATACTGATACGAGAAGTTGTTATCTAAAGTTAAACCTTCTACTAATGTAATTTTTAAGTCATTTGTGAAGTTTACTGAGTTGTCTTTAGACCTACTAATATTAATTTGAGAATCTGCAACACCGTTTGTAGCAAAACCAAAACCACGACCATCTTCTAAACCATAATCATATAAGAAACCACCATAAATTGGATCTTCAATTTTAGCTCCGTTTGCATCTCTTGTAAACAAAGGGTATATTGAAGGTAAATTATCTATCCACCAAAATTGAGAAGAAGAAGAACTACCTGTACCATTATTGTTTGTTTCACTTTGCGCATAGTTTAAAGAAGTATTCATTTTTATGAAATCTCTAAACTTATTTGTTGCAGAAATACGAGCATTTAATCTTTGGTAATCTGTGTTACTTGCATAACCTTGATCATCAATAAAACCAACTGATGTATAAACTGAAGAATTTTCACCAGTATTAGCTAATGATATATTACCTTCTATTCTGTTAGCACTTTGAAAAGCAAAATCTTCCCAATCTTCTGGCGTATATCTTCTAGTTACTCCTGGTCTAACCATTCCTGTAGCAGGATCTATTAATTCAGAAACACCTTGAGCACCGCTATCACTAACATTCCACATATTATAAACTGGAGAAATATCTGAAACATCTGCATTATCACCTTCAAATAAATTTGCATTTGCATAATCTATAGCTGCAATTTCATCTCCGTTATTTTCTAACAAACCTCTTTGGTAAGTTCCTTCCCAGGCTATACCAATGTATTCCTCTGGAGACTCAATAGTTTCATACCTACCTATACCCTGAAAGTTAGCTCCAGTTTTAATAGATACATTAATTTCATTACCAGTATCAGATCCTCTTTTAGTGGTAATTACAATAACCCCATTAGCTCCTCTAGCACCATAAAGTGAAGTAGCTGAAGCATCTTTAAGAACTGTAACTGATTTAATATCATTTGGATTGATATCATTTAAGCTACCTCTAAATGGAGCGTCATCTACTATATATAAAGGATTTTGACTACCATTTACAGATCCAAAACCTCTAATTCTTACTGTAGATGTACTACCTGGTTGACCAGAAGTATTAAATACTGAAACACCAGCTGCTTCACCAGCTAAAGCTTGAGAAACGTTAGTAAAAGATTTTTGAGAAATGTTCTCTCCTGCAACTACTTTTGCAGATCCTGCAAAAGAAGTTTTTGATACGTTACCAAAACCTGTAACTACTACTTCGTCTAAAGATTCAGCATCTTCATCCATTTGCACATTTATAGTTGAGCTAGCACCAACTTTCCTGTCTGTATTTTTTTGACCAATATAACTGTAACGTAATACTTGTCCAACTTTTGCGCTGATGGTGTAGTTTCCATCAAAATCTGTTTCTGTCCCTGTAGATGTCCCTACAATTAAGACAGTAACACCTGGTAACGGAAGACCATCCTGATCTGTAACGTTACCTGTAATTGTTTTCTCTTGTGCATAAGAGAAACTCATAAATAACACCAACAAGGGTGTTAAAATCCAAGTTACTTTTGTTCTCATTTATTTTGATTTTTGAGTTAGTTACAGCAAAAATCTTAAATTTAAGTTAAAGAAACAAACAATAATTGTTAATTAAATTAACAAAGAAATATATAAAAGTGTACAATTAAAGTAATTACCCACATATATGTTAATATAAACAAAACAAGTGTTAACCTTGTTCAAGCGTAAATTATTAAGTAAAATACTACTTGTTAGTAATTAAAAAAAAAGAAAATAATACAAGTGAAAAACATAAAAACTAATCACTAAAAGAGTAATTATAGAGAAAAAACACCCCTTAAAAGCAACATTAAATAAGGTTACATTATTAAATATTAATTTAATAAAACAAAAAAACCGCCAAGAGCAATTGCTCTTGGCGGTTAAATAAAATAAATATTTTTTATTTTATTTTAAAAACCTTTATTCTGCGAAACATTAGAGTTAACATCTACCTCACTATTTGGAATAGGAAATGCTAAATTAAATGATCCGTAAGGAACACCTTTGTGTGTTTGTTGTAATTCATCTATTAACGGAATACCTTGACCTGTTCTTACCAAATCGTGAAAACGAGCACCTTCAAAAGCTAATTCTTTTCTTCTCTCAAGTAATATATTATCAAGAGTCGCTTCAGTATAAAGACTAGCATTTCTTTGAGCAGGTATCATATTTAAATATTGTAATGAAACCGCAGGATCTACTGTTAACATAGCTTCAGCATATGTTAAAATTACTTCCTCATATCTAATAATACTAATATTATCATCGAATGTACTAGAAGGGTATTTCCCAATGTTTCTTGTGAAACCGGCACCATCTACTTCAATAAAATCTTCACCAATTCTAATATCATCATCATCAAAAATAGTTAAGAAATTATCTAACACTACAACATCACCGTAAGATGTATTTAAAAATATATTAGCTAAACCATTAATACCTCTATTATCTGTAGGAGACATTGCTATTTCAAAAATAGAATTAACAGCATTATCTGTAGAAAAAGTTGATGCAAAATCTGATTCACTCGCTACAGAAAAATTCTGAGAATCAATAACTGCCTTTGCAGCTGTAGCAGCTGTAGTCATATCACCAAAATAAAGAGCTATCCTTGCCTTAATTGCATTTGCAGCACTAGTTGTAATGAATTCTTTAGAACCATCTAAACCTGGAGACATTATTGCCAAAGCTGCATCAATATCAGCTATAGCTAAATTCTTAACCTCTTCAACAGTATTTCTTGCTGGAAAAAAGTTTTCCTCATCTCTAAATGTGGTAACATAAGGAACACCACCTGGAGAAGTACCTCCTGTAACATGTTGTTGACCAAATAGCCTTACTAAATCAAAATGCGCCATAGCTCTAAGAACTAAAGCTTCACCTTTCATTTGATTAATGTAAGCTGCATCTCCTTCTATATTCTCTGCATTAATAATAATATTTGCAGAACCTATTACAGAGTATATTCTGAACCACGTATCAGTTGGATAAGCATCAGAAGGTAAAACCTCTAATTGTCCAGCCGTAACAAATCTATTAGAATTAGCATTAGAAAATGCATTATCACTCCTTACTTCATTAAAAACTATATAGTCTCTACCGTAGTATGTTTCAATAGATAATCTGTTATAAGCACCAGCCAATATACCTTCTAAATCTTCTTCTGTATTTATACTTGAATTGAAGTCTTTTTCTTGAGAAACTGTAGGATCTAGTTCATCTTCAGAACAAGAAGTATTTCCTATTAGTAAGGCAAAAGCCATTACTGTATATAATATTTTTTTCATTCTAATTAAAATTTAACGTTAACACCAAAAACAACAGATTTTACTGGAGGAGTTACCAATCCTGTGTAACCAGCTGCTCCTACTTCTGGATCCAATTTTAATCCATCATCCTTAACCCATGTGTAAAGGTTAGTACCTTTAACTGTAAATGAAATTGCATCTAGACCAATACCCTCAGTAAATTTAGAAGGTAAGTTATAACCGAATGTTAAATCTTTTAATCTAATGTAATCTCCATCATATAAGTGTCTAGAAGAAGTAGCATGGAAGTTGTCTGCTCCATTATAAACCAATTTAGGTACATCTGTAACATCTCATGGTTGTTGCCATCTTTCTAAAAGTTCTTCTACACCATTGTAAGAACCTAAAGTAAAGCTATTAGTTCTAAAATAGTGCTGCGCATATTGCTCATATACTTTATGTCCGCCAGCATAGTATAAACTAGCATCAATAAAAACACCTTTGTACTCTATATGAGTTGACAAACCTCCAGAGAAAGTAGGCAATGCACTAGCTTCATCTTGATTTACCCTTGCTGCAGAAGCATAGTTAGATGTAACTTCACCATCTACTCCATTTACATACCAAGTAGGTTCACCTGTTTCAGTATCTACACCTGCCCAAGTACGCATAAACCAAGCTCCAATAGGTAAGCCTACCTCTGTAGTTTTATATGTACTCGTAGCACTTGGATTAATATCTTCACCTGTACTATCTAAAGCTAATTTAGTAACCTCGTTGTTTACAGTTGCAAAGTTTCCTGAAATACTCCAACTAAAATCTTCACCTCTAAAAATATCATAATTAAGTTGAGCCTCTATACCCTTGTTTACTACTTCTCCAACATTAGTGTTTTGAGAAGTAAAACCAGTTGTTGGTGACAATGGAACATTTTGTAATAGATCATAAGTTCTTTTGTTAAAGTAAGCAAAGCTACCTGATAATCTGTTGTCAAATACTCCAAAATCAAAACCAGCATCTACAGTTTCTCCGTTTTCCCAAGATAAAAATTCATTTCCTAACTGACTTGGATAAACTGCACCGTTACCAGCATAATCTGCATCATAAGCTAAAAATGCTTGATATGTATTTGTAGCAATACCAGAGTTACCGGTTACACCCCATGAACCTCTTAAACGTAATTCGTTAAAAACTGACCCTTCTAAAAAAGCTTCTCTATGAACATTCCAACCTAAACCAACTGATCCAAAATTACCATATCTATGACCATTTGCAAATCTTGAAGAACCTTCTCTTCTGAAAGTTGCATCTAAGATGTACCTACCATCAAAGTTATAATTTAACATTCCTAAATAAGAAATATTAGTCCAATCTGTAAAAGATGAAGAAGCATCAAAATTAGATCCTGCACTTGCGATATTTGTTAAACCATCAGTAGAAAAGTTTTCACCGTAAGCGTATAAGTATGTATAATTATTTTTTTGATATTCAAATAAAGCAGTTACATCAAAATTATGTTTAGAACCTAATTTAAACTGATAGTTTAATGAATTTTGAGAAACCCAATTGTAGTTTTTCTCATCTGAAGCAGTACTACTACCATTAACATCTCCATCAGAATCTCCATGATACCTGTTGTTATAAGATTTATACTCTGATAATGAAAAATCTAAACCTATACGAGAAGAAAAAGTTAAATTTTCAATTAACTCCCAATCTAATTTAGTATTAGTAGTTGCTCTAGTGTACTTATTGTAAACTTCATCGTTCTCATTAGTATATAATGTATTAAATACAGAAGTTCCTAAGCTATTTATATTGTAAGTCCCATCTGCATTGTAAGGATTAGCAAAAGGATTCATATAGTATCTAGTTAAATGTGGATTATTAAAGAAAGCCCCATTTTCTAATACTGGATTTTGTCTAGAGTTAGATACGTTTATAGAATTATCTAACTTAACATTGTCTCTAAGCCAAGTTTGAAAACTTAACTTACCAGATATTCTTCTGAAAGAATCACCAATAACTGTAGGTTCAGTTTCATTATACCCAAGAGATGCATAATAATTTGTTTTTTCTGTACCACCTGATGCAGAAAAATTATAATCTTGTATTAATGCGTCTTTATTTTCAATTAGACCTGGCCAATCATACTCACTACCATCCCAATTAGCTATATTTCCTAAATTATTAGCTATTGCAAAATCCCTAGCTTCATCTATTTCGAAATCATAACTTTCTCCATAAGCATTAAAGGTTGCCTCATCAATTAACGAAGCTCTTTGTGTTGCTGTTAAAGGATTTCTTTTATTGTAAGCATTGTTTTGAAAACCTAAAACTGATGAAAAGTTAAATACTGCTTTTCCAGATTTACCTCTTTTTGTTGTAATTACAATTACACCATTAGAACCTCTAGCCCCATAAGCTGCAGTTGCAGATGCATCTTTTAAAACAGTCATTGATTCAATATCCTTACTGTTAAGAGATACAAGTGAACTAAGAGAAGTTCTGTTAGCACTACCTGAGAAGTTCTCGCTTACTACAGGAACTCCATCAATTACGTATAGTGGAGAGTTACTTGCATTAATAGAACCCACACCACGTATTCTAATATCCTGTTGTGCTCCTGGAGTACCAGAAGTTGTAGATATTTGTAAACCTGCAACTTTACCTTGTAAAGCCTGATCTACAGATAGAACAGGAACATCTTTGATATCTTCTGAACTAACCTGCACAGAAGAACCAGTTACCTCATCTACAGATTTAGTACTGTAACCTAGTACAATAACCTCCTCAAGAGCCTCAGCGTCCTCTGCCAGCTGAATATTTATTGTGCTTGAAGAACCAACTTTTCTTTCAGCTGTTTTTTGTCCAACATAGCTGTAGCGCAATACTTGCCCTACATTTGCTTTAATAGTATAGTTACCATCAAAATCTGTTTGAGTTCCTGTTGTTGTACCCACAACTAATACAGAAACTCCTGGTAAAGGCAAACCATCTTGGTCTGTAACATTACCAGTAATTGTTTTCTCTTGTCCGTAAGAGAAACTCATAAATAACACCAACAAGGGTGTTAAAATCCAAGCTACTTTCGTTCTCATTTATTATTAATTTTTGAGTTAGTACCCCACAAAACTCTTAATTAATAGTTAACATTCCAAGAATTTAGTGTTAACGAAAACAGCATATGTTAAAAAAAACATCAAAAATGAATAATTAACAATTTAATAAACAACAAGCAGCTAATGTCTCAATAAAAAAGCTATAATTGGAGAAAAAAATAACAAATTGTTACTGATTAATTAATATAAATGATAATCAAAAACATCAAAAAAAACAACAATAATTGTAATAATTATACCTTGTTTACATATAGTGGAATAACTGTTTATTTTTTTATTATTAATAAGCGTAGTTTTAGATAATTGAAAAAGTTAAAGAAAACATAAAGCAATCATACGTAGTATAATTAATTAAAAAAGCCTATAAATACATAATGCACTTATAGGCTTTTAAATTTTAAAACAAGCTATTACTAATTTTGGTCTGCCTCACTAATATTTGGGTTAGCATTAATTTCAGCTTGTGGAATTTTCCATATCCAAGCATCGTTTAATGATGGTTTTTCTTGCATAAAACCATCGCCATATAAAACTTCTGATGCTCCAGAATTAGTTTGGTCTAAACCTTCATCCCAACGAATGTGGTCAAAATAACTAAATCCTTCTCCCCATAATTCTACATGACGTTGAAATTTAATCTGATCCATAAGGTCTGCCTGAGTTGCAAAAGCTGTTTTATCAAAAGCAGAATCTCTTGCTTCACCTAAAAGAGCTAAAGCATCTTGTGCTCCAGTAATATCATTCATCATTGCTTTAGCTTCAGCTTCAATTAAAACCATTTCTGATGCTCTCATATAAATAACATCATCTGGATCTATAGTACCTGGGTTCTTCTGCAAAAATTTCATAGACATATACGGATGTGTATTATGACCTGTTGTCATTCCGTACTGAGAAATAATAGATTCCCACTCATCCCAAAAATCATCTGCATTATCATAATTAGGGTCAGTTTCAAAACTACCACCTTGACCATTAGACGCACTAGAATTAGTATTTGGAGCTAAAGGTAACCACGCTTTTTTACGGTAATCAGTGTCTGGAATATTATTATAAACTTCTTTATTGATTATCTTAGGGTTACTTCTGTTTTGACTTCCGTTAAAAGTTGAACAAATAAAGTAGAAATAAGATTGAAAATAATTTGTTTCGGTATCTATCACATGACCTCCCCAAATTACTTCTGAAAGATCTGTAGTATTAAAACCAGATAACCAATCGCTTTCATCTAGCAACTCAAAACCATCTCTTGCTGATACAGCAGCATCTGCAGCTGTTTGCCAATCTCCTTTAGACAAAGCAATACGTGCCTGTATACCATATGCTGCGTTTATAGAAATATTAGACTTATTATCAGGTGCTGTAGCATTTTCAAAAAACTCTATAGACTTTTTAATGTCGTCTTCAACTTGCGTATAAACTGCTTCTACAGTTGCTCTTGGCGCACTTGTATAAGGCGCTCCTGTATCTAAAACTAAAGGAACCCCTAAATCTGTAGAAGGACTACCTATAAGATAACCTTTAGCAAAGGTAGTCACTAATTGATGATAAGCCCAAGCTCTATAAGCGTAAGCCTGACCCAAAATATTATTTAACTCTGCAGTCTCTGGCAAATCTCCTTCAGCTACTCTATTAATAATTGAGTTTGCCGTAAAAACAAAGTGATAACGCTCATACCATAAATTATCTACTGTAGTGGAATTTGCGTTTGTATGAGCTAACCATTGTAAATCTGCTCTACCCCAACCATTACCTCTAGAAGAGTGAATAATATTACCGCCAATAGCATCAAAAGAAGGCATATAATAACTTTGACCAGACCTAGACGATGCAGTACCCGGTAAAGGGTTCTGAGCATACATTTGCCTATGCAAGCCATTTAATAATAAATCCATATTTGCAGGAGTAGACAAAGCATCTTCTGCTGAAATAGCATTTGTTGGTTTATTGTCCAAAAAATCTTCGGTACAACTTGTTAGAGCAATAAACGATACTGCCGCTAACATTATATATGTTTTTCTTAACATAACTTTTATTTTTTTATTTATATCTTAATTAAAAAGAAACGTTTAATCCTAATGATAAAACACTAGCAGGGTTATAATCATTTCCAGAAGGTGTTCCGGCTAAACTGTACTGCGGATTTAAACCAGTTCTTTTACTCTTTAAGTATAGGTTTTCACCCGACACAAAAAACCTTAAACTATTAACTCCTAATTTATCTGAGATATCACCACCTAAGGTATAAGATAAATTAACATTTCTTAAAGCTACATAAGATGCATCTGTTAAAAATCTAGTAGATAAAGATTGTGATTGATTTACCGCACCATTTTCTAGCCTTGGAACATCAGTAATGTCTCCTGGCTGACGCCATGCTTTTAAGGCATCTGGATGTAATGAACTACCATAATCCCCTTCATGCATCATAGCAGCATAACCGTAATCTAATATATCTCCGCCAATACCATAAACTACTGTGAAATCTAAGGCGAAACCTTTATATGTAAAACTATTTGAAACAGAACCAATTAAATCTGGAACAGAACTAGCATCTGCATATGCTCTACCAGCTTCTTGAAAATCATTTGTAGTTGCCTGGCTACCATCTTCATTTAGTACAGGAACTGATTCACCAGTTTCAGCATCTTCTTCATACATATTATATAATGCATCTCCGTTAGCTGGGTCTACACCTGCAAAATCATACAAGTAAAAATCATAACGAGAGCGGCCTTCTGCCCATCTTTTAGATCCGTTTATACTTGGATCTGGAAGTGATGTAATCTCATTTTTCAATGTAGAAGCCTGTAAAGTTAAATCCCATTTAAACTCTTTACCTCTAAAAAAGTGACCTGTAATACCAAATTCATAACCTGAATTATACATATCTCCAATATTAAAAGGCGCCTCATTTAAACCTTCTGATGTAGGTATTGGTAAATTGTAAAGTAAATCTGTTGTATTTTTCTTGTAGTATTCTACAGAACCTTCAACTTTATTTCCAAACAAACCAAACTCTAAAGCAACATCATAACTTTCTGATGTTTCCCATTTTAAATCGTTATTTCCTAAATCTGAGAAATAAATTGCTGGTGCACCTGCATTAGAGTATAATGTTGTACGAGCTTGTGAAATATAAAAATCTCCTAAATTATCATTACCTACTTCACCGTAAGAACCTCTTAATTTTAAGTTGTCTACAAATGAAACATTCTTCATAAAGTTTTCCTGATCTATTCTCCAAGAAGCACCTACTGAGTAGAAACTACCCCAACGAACATCACTACTAAAAACAGAAGAACCATCTCTTCTTGCAGAAGCACTAATGTAGTATTTGTTGTCAAAATTATAGTTTAATCTTGCAAAATACCCTTCTAAAGTTTTATCAGAACTATAGCCACCTAAGCTAGATACTACTGAAAAGTTATCAAACTCATAAATCCCTGCTGCAGTTTGTGTGTTTGCTAAACCACTATTTTCTGAATAATGTCTATCAAAACTTTCATGACCTAAAGTAACATCAAAGTTGTTTAACCCAAAAGACTTTGTATAAGTTAAAATTTGATTAAAGTTCTCTGTTGTTCTACGGTATCTAGTTTCTCCGTATCTACCAGTTGGAGCACCATCTCCTACAATATTATTCTCGTAACTTTTATTTATGTAATCCTGAATATCCTGACCATAGTTAAATCTTGCTTTTAAACCATCTAAAAGTTTAAATTCTGCAAAATACCTGAATCCGATATTATTTACTTTTGTTGACTCTTCATTGTAAATTGCTTCTGCAATACCATGACGACCTGGATTACTTGGTCTTGATTGTATACCATACTCTGCATAACCTTCACCTAAATCATAAAGAGGTTTACCTGCTTCATCTAACACTATATCTCCATTGTTATCTACTACATATACAGGATAAATAGACCCCAAATCCTTAGCCCATGAGAAAGGGTTTACGATACTACTACTACCTGCACCTGTAGGGCCGTGAGAATCTGTAATTGCTAAGTTCATGCTACCACCTAACGTTAACCAATCAGTTGGAGAAAAGTCTGCATTTAATCTAGATGTTATACGGTCATAATCACTTTCTATAACGTAACCATCTTCACTTAAATAAGATGCAGAAAAGAAAACTTGATGATTTTCACCACCTCCAGAAACATCAATAGAGTGGTTTACTCTACTGCCTGTTCTTTCTAAAGCATCATACCAATCTAATCCTTGGTATATAACCTGAGCGTTAGGGTTTAATGTACCATCTGTACCTACTATTTGATCATTAGCAACATTAAAAGGGTTATAACCTAATCTATTAAAAATTGAAGCTGAAGCTTCTACCTCTGGATTAGAACCTCCTAGTGAGTTTTTGTAAGCTTCCCACATTAATTCATAATATTGACCTGGTCCAACAGCGTCATATTCGCCAATACCTTTAGTTATTACACCATACTGCGTAGATAAATTAACTGATAAAGAAGAATTTTTTCTTCCGCTCTTAGTTGTAATTAACACAACACCATTAGCTGCTCTAGAACCATATAATGAAGTAGAGGCTGCATCTTTTAATATTGTTAAAGACTCAATATCATTTTGATTTAAACTTGTTAAAGCTCCTTCAAACTGAATACCATCTACAATATATAAAGGTTGTGTAGAACCACCATTTAAAGTACCAACACCTCTAATAACTATTCCAGGTGAAGAACCTGGTTGCCCTGAAGCCGAAGTAAATTGAACACCTGTAGCTTTTCCTTCAATAGCCGCAATTGGAGAAGTAACACTTCTTTTAGCTAAATCGCTAGAACCAATAACAGAAGCTGAACCTGTAAATGCTTCTTTAGTAGTTGTACCATATGCTACTACTACTACTTCATCCAAAGCTTCTGCATCTTCTTCCATTTGAAGGTTAATAGTATTAGATGCTCCTATTTTTCTTTCAGTTGTTTTTTGCCCAACATAACTGAATCTTAAAATTTGACCCACACTTGCTTTAATAGTGTAGTTTCCATCAAAATCTGTTTGCGTTCCTGTTGTTGTACCTACAACTAACACAGAAACCCCAGGCAAAGTTAGACCTTCATGGTCTGTTACAGTACCTGTAATAGTTTTTTCCTGTCCATAAGAAAAACTACTAAAAATAAGCACCAAAATAGGCACTAACAATCTAGTTACTTTTGTTTTCATTTAATTATTTTTTGAGTTAGTAAGACGCTAAAATCATAATTTTATCTTAATAAAAAACAAAAAAACAGCTAAAATGTTTCATATTTATTTTTTAACAAGTAAAGTCATTAAGATCAAAAAATAATATTATTAATACTATATCAAAAGACACTTTTAACTGACAATATGCTAACATTGTAAGAAATTTAAGTACTCATATAAAGTATCAATATATAATATAAAAATTATAAATTGTTAATCATTTAAGTAACACTAAAATTATTTATTACCAATAAATTTTATTCAGCCTAATAATTATTAATACTAATTTTGTATTATCAATTAGATAATACTCCTTTTATGTTAAAATCTTACTACAAATTAATTAATGAAACAGGAACTGATGAAGCTGGCCGTGGCTGTTTGGCTGGCCCCGTTACCGCTGCTGCAATTATTTTACCAGAGAATTTTAAAAATGATATATTAAACGACTCCAAATTACTCTCTGAAAAAAAAAGAGAACTTTTAAAACCCATTATAGAAGAACAAGCTATTTGCTATGGGGTTACTCATATTTACCCAAAAAAAATAGATGAAATAAACATCTTAAACGCATCTATACTTGCTATGCATAAAAGTATAGATAAATTAACTACCAAACCAGAGTTTATAATTGTTGATGGCAACCGTTTTAAACCCTATAAAAAAATTAAGCACGAGTGTATTATTAAAGGAGATTCTAAATTTTTGAGTATTGCAGCTGCTTCTGTATTAGCAAAAACATATAGAGATGCATATATGGAAAAGATACACAAAGAGTTTCCTATGTACAACTGGAAAAAAAACAAAGGCTACCCTACCAAAGAACATAGAGAAGCTATTAGAGAATTTGGGCTAACCAAATACCACCGCAAAAGCTTTAAACAATTACCAGAGCAATTAAAGTTTCCGCTATAAGTAAATTAATTTAACTTTGTTACTATAAGTTGTATTTGTATGAAGTTAAAAATTATTATTGGTTTACTTACTATATGCTGTTTTAGTTGCACTAACAAGCAACAAACTAAAACCGTTATTTTAGATTACCTCCCTAACCGCGCATCTACTGTGCTAAAAATAAACGACTACAATAGCCTAACTAGCAGTATAAAAAACAATGACATATTAAGTTCATTAAAAAATTCTGAGCAATTAAAAAGCTTTTATGACGCAAGCAAAATCCTAAATCATATACAACCCAACACTAAAGGTCTTTTAGCCTTTATTGCTAAAGATAGTATTAAACACAATTATTTTTACATTACCAAAGACTCTGTAAACCTTAATAATCTTGATAGCCTTTACACAAACAGCACCACATCTTCTAACAATATTAATTATAAAAAATACAAAGTAGATAGCACTTCCTGTTTTGTAGCAAACAGCAAACCCTTTACGCTGTTTTCTTCTGATAAAAGTTTAATAGCAGACGTTCTTGGCAACAATACTAAAATAGACAACAATATATATAAGTTATACAATGCATCTAACAACAAAACTGCTACACTGTATACTCGTAAAAACAGTAATACATTTTTAAAAAACATTTTTCCTATAGACAGTTTACACAATAACGAAAATACAAACTGGATTTCTTTAGATATTAACACAAAACAAAACCTACTAAATTTAGCAGGTATAACCACAACTAATGATAGTGTTACCAACTTTTTAAGTTTATTTAAAAATACTAAAGCTGTGGCCAATAGAGTGCAAGAATATGCTCCTTTACAAACAGAAGCAATTACGTCTTACACTTTTACAAACTATGCAACATTTGCAAAAAACCGATTAGAGTATTTAGGTGAAGAAACTAAAATTGACTCAATTTTTACTACTGTTGAAGAAATAGCTATAATTACAACAAAATCTAAAAAAGCAGTTTTACTGCAAACCTTTGGCGCAGATAATATAGATGAATACCTAAGTACGTTTAAAAAAAATATTAGTACAGACAATCCTATAGTTGCACTAAATAACAATACTATCTTATCAGCTTTATTTAGTCCTTTAGTAAATTCTTTTAAAGCAAATTACTATACTATATTAGGTAATGCTTTTATTTTTACTGAAGAAATTGAGACTTTACAAGACATTATTAGCAACTACAAAGCAGGTACTACTTTTAATAAAACACCACTTTACAAATCTGCTACAGAAACTATGGCAAAACAATCTTCAGTTTTACAAATTTCTAATTCTAAAAAGCTTGAAGGAATAATTGCTTCTAATTTTACAAAAAACAATAAACTTAAGCTAAACAACTACTTTTACGCTAGCCAACTAGTAGCAGATGCTAATTTTTACCACACCAACATTACGGTTCAAAAAATAAACACTAAAACAGAAGCAAATACTACTGCCCCTATTTTTACAGTGCAGCTTGATAATGATTTAGCAACAAACCCACAGTTTGTAAAAAACCACAGAACAAATAAAAAAGAAATTATTGTTCAGGATATTGAAAACAATTTATATTTAATTTCTACTGATGGTAAAGTATTATGGAAAAAACAGCTAGACAGTAAAATACAAGGAGAAATAACCCAAGTAGACCTCTACAAAAACGGAAGATTACAATTTGCATTTACAACAAATAACCAGTTTATAATTTTAGACAGAAACGGAGAAACAGTAGAACCATTCTCTATAACTTATGATGGTGGAAACTTAAACGATTTAGCTGTTTTTGACTATGAAAACAACAAAAACTACAGATTTGTTGTCACCCAAGACAAAAAAGTATTTATGTACAACTCTAAAGCCAAAATAGTAGATGGCTTTACATATACAGAAGCAAGTGGTTCTATTGTTAGAAAACCAAAGCATTTTGTGGTTGGCAATAAAGATTATTTGGTTTTTATGCTTGAAGACGGCTCGCTTAAAATTTTAAACAGAGTTGGCAAAGTACGCGTTAAAACAACTAATAAAATTGCATTTTCTAACAATGATGTAGTCTTATTTAAAAACAAATTTACAGTTACAGATACCACAGCAATATTACACCAAATAGCTACAAACGGAAAAACAGCGGCAACAAAGTTTAACCTTATTAAAGATCACGGTTTAGATGCTACTACAAATACTTTGGTGTTAATGGACCAAAACACCATTAGTATAAAAGGAAAAAAAGTAAGCCTTGATTTAGGTATGTATAGCAAACCAAAGATATTTTACATCAACAATAAAATATATGTTAGCGTTACCGATTTACAAAATCAGAAAATATATTTGTTTGATAGTAATGCAGCTCCAATACAAAACTTTCCGGTTTACGGGAGTTCATTAATTGATTTAGCTGATATAGACAATGATAAAAAGTTAGAGCTAGTTGCTAAAGACCTAGACAACTCTATAATTGTGTATAAAATAAACTAAAAAGCACCATTAATACATCATTTACAGCACTTTACACAATTTAACTACACCTTTTATATCTTAAACAGTATATTTACAAGCGTTCATTTTTATTAAAGAACAGAACACTAAAACACTGTTAGATTATGAAAACATATACAATTATACTCGCTCTTATATTAACGTGCTCTACTGCAATTTTTGCCCAAGGTGACTGCAGTAAATATTATCCTTTTAATTCTGATGTTAAAGCAGAAATTACCTCATATGATAAAAAAGGAAAAAAAACCACATCTGTAAATTACACTGTAAAAAGCGTAAATAATAACATTGCTACCATTGCTACAGAGCTCTATGACAAAAAAGGAGAATTTATTACCAATACAGAATATGATATAGAGTGTACAGAGGAAGGTATTAGTATAGACTTTAAATCTATGTTTAACAACCAACTTTTAAAACAGTATAAAGATATGGACCTTGAGCTAACTGGCAATAATATTAACTTACCTAACAACCTAACTCCTGGTACAACCCTACCAGATGCAAACCTAGATATGGTTGTAAAAACCGGCGCAATAAAACTTAAAATGTTTATTAAAATGACAAACAGAAAGGTTTTAGGCAACGAAACTGTTACTACCCCTGCAGGCACATTTGACTGCGTTATTTTAACTAATGACACCGAAATAAAAATGGGCATAAAAAGTACCACAAAATACAAACAATGGATTGCAGAAGGTATAGGTATGGTAAAGAGCGAGGATTACAACAAAAACGGAAAACTCATCTCTACAAATATTTTAACCAAGTTTAAAAATTAGCAGCCTATTTTAAAACCATTTCAGCTTCAAACAATGCTGTAAAATGCTTTAGTAATTTATCTTTTACTTCTGCTATATTTACTTCTTTTTCACCTAGCTCTACATTTAAAGATGTTACTGCTTTATCTTTTATTCCACACGGAATCATAAGATCAAAATACCCTAAATCTGCATTTACATTTAAGGCAAAACCGTGCATTGTTACCCACCTACTAGCGCGCACACCCATTGCACAAATTTTACGCGCAAAAGGCGTTCCTACGTCTAACCAAACTCCAGTTTCTCCTTCAGAACGTTCCGCTTTTAAGCCATACTCTGCTAAGGTTAAAATTACCATTTCTTCTAGCAGACGTAAGTACTTGTGTATGTCTGTAAAAAAGTTATCCAAATCTAAAATTGGATATCCTACAATTTGCCCAGGGCCATGATACGTAATATCTCCTCCCCTATTTATTTTGTAAAAAGTCGCATTTTTTTTAGCCAATTGTTCTTCATCTATTAACAAATTAGCCATATCACCACTTTTACCTAAAGTATACACGTGCGGATGCTCTACAAACAAAAAATGATTAGGTGTTTTTAAACCTGCATCTTCTCGCCTGTTTTTAATTTTTATATCTAAAGTTTCTTTAAAAAGATCTTCTTGGTAGTCCCAAGTTTCCTTATAATCTTTCTGTCCTAAATCTTGTAGAAATACTTCTTTGTTCATACCACAAAGATACAACTATCTGTCCGGATTATTCAATATAATAAGCGCGGCAATTGTACCAGGAACCCAACCGCATAACCATAATAAAAATACAATAACTATAGATCCGCATCCTTTACCTATTACAGACAAAGGCGGACATAAGATAGCTAATAAAACTCTCCAAAAACTCATTTACTATTATTTTGATTGATGTACCTATAAGACGTAACAAAACACTATTTGTTACTATTTTTTTCAATTTTCTTAAAAAACTCTATTTAAGCTTCTTTTATAAGGTTGATAACCAAATACTCATCAACCAAAAACAATACATTTAACACTAATGATATACAACATACTAACATCAAAATGTAAAAATTTAAAAACCTTTGTATGCTAATGTACTTTCTACTTTGATAGATTACTAGTTTGTAACTATATTTGCAGCCTTAATTATAGATATATGCAGCTTTCGGAACAAGAAATCATCAGAAGGGAAAAATTAGGCAAGCTAAGAGAAATGGGCATTAACCCATATCCGGCAGATTTATACCCAGTTAACACTACCTCTAAACAAGTTAAAGAAAATTTTGAAGAGGGTAAACAGGTGGTAATTTCTGGTAGATTAATGTCTAGAAGAATACAAGGAAAAGCTTCTTTTGCAGAGTTACAAGATGGTGAAGGCAGAGTACAAGTTTACTTTAACAGAGATGAAATTTGTACAGGTGATGATAAAACTTTGTATAACGATGTTTACAAGAAATTATTAGACATTGGAGACATTATTGGCATTGAAGGTGATTTGTTTACAACACAAGTTGGCGAAAAAACAGTAATGGTTAAAAAGTTTACAATACTTAGTAAATCTTTACGTCCATTACCGTTACCAAAAGTAGATTCTGAAGGTAAAGTTTTTGACGAATTTAATGACCCAGAGTTACGCTACCGTCGTAGATATGCAGATTTAGTTGTAAATCCGCACGTTAAAGAAGTGTTTGTTAAACGTACCAAGCTTTTTAATGCTATGCGTAGTTTTTTTAACGACGCTGGTTATTTTGAAGTAGAAACTCCTATTTTACAACCTATTCCTGGTGGTGCTGCTGCAAGGCCGTTTATTACTCACCACAATAGTTTAGATATTCCGTTGTATATGAGAATTGCTAACGAGCTTTATTTAAAGCGTTTAATTGTTGGTGGTTTTGATGGAGTTTATGAGTTTTCTAAAAACTTTAGAAACGAAGGAATGGACAAAACACATAACCCAGAGTTTACAGCTATGGAAATTTATGTGTCTTACAAAGATTATAATTGGATGATGGATTTCTGTGAGAAATTATTAGAACATTGTGCAATTGCTGTTAACGGTACAAGTGAAGCTACATTTGGTGAGCATAAAATTGATTTTAAAGCTCCTTATGCACGTGTAACTATGGCAGATTCTATTAAACATTTTACTGGTTTTGATATTACTGGTAAAACTGAAGCTGAAATTTTTGAAGCTGCTAAAGGTATGGGGATAGAAGTTGATGCCACAATGGGTAAAGGAAAACTTATTGATGAAATTTTTGGCGAAAAATGTGAGGGCAATTATATACAACCTACATTTATTACAGACTACCCAAAAGAAATGAGTCCGCTTTGTAAAGAGCATAGAGATAACCCAGAACTTACAGAGCGTTTTGAGCTAATGGTTTGTGGTAAAGAAATTGCAAATGCATACTCTGAGCTTAATGACCCAATAGACCAAAGAGAACGTTTTGAGCACCAATTAAAACTTGCTGCTAAAGGTGATGATGAAGCTACAGAATTTATTGATGAGGACTTTTTACGTGCTTTAGAATACGGTATGCCTCCTACATCTGGTATGGGAATAGGAATGGACAGGTTAATTATGTTTTTAACCAACAACCAATCTATACAAGAAGTATTGTTTTTTCCTCAAATGAAGCCAGAGCGTAAAGCTGTTGCTTTAAGTGATGAAGGAAAAACTGTTTTAGCTCTTTTAAAAAAGGCTGAAAAACTACCTTTGGATGAATTAAAATCTTCATCTGGTTTAAGCAATAAAAAATGGGATAAAACTATTAAAGAATTAACCAAAAATGGTGTTGCTAAAGTGAATAAAACTGATGATGGTTTATTTGTAGAAATAGTATAATGCCAAACTCTTATAAATTTAAAACAGCGTTACTATTAAGTAACGCTGTTTTTGGTTAAAAGATAACCATCATCAAAACAAATAACCTTGTTTGTTTTAATTTTTAAGTATTGTTAAATTAATCTTCATTTTTATCATTACGGTCTATATACTGCACATCTCTTGTGTTTTTTTGTACTGCAATAGCAGAAAATAAACTTAGCAAAAAAGACATTGCATAAAACCCTTTTTCACTTAACAATAAATCTGCATTCCACAAACCAACTACCAACAGCACAATAGATGCTACTGCAGCAAACCAACTTATACCATAATAAATATCTGTTACAGGTACATCTTCTAACTTATCTCGCACTGCTTTTTGTACAGATATTACAGAAAATAGTCCAAAAAGTAAAATTGTAAAGTAATATCCTTTTTCATTTAATAGCATATCTGCGTTCCACAAACCAATGCAAAAAGCAACCATACCTACAAATAAAGAAGTCCAAGCTGCACCTATAAATGCTGCTGTTGGTTTTTGATCATACACTTTTTTACTTTTCTTCTTTTTTGATTTCAATTCTTTTTCTACTGAAACATTTGTTTGATAATCCATAATTTTTGTGTTTTGATTACGGTACAAATATGTAGCGATTTAAAACCTGTAACAACACAACTTACGTACAAAACTGACGATATAATTTAATACTATAAATAAAAATACATTATATTTAATAAGTTATTCATATTTTTAATGACGATTAAATGACAGATTTAAACGTAATTGTAACCACACTTACAGTAGAAGAGCAACAACAATTTGTACTTTTTTTAAAGAAAAAGAACAAACGTAACGACACTAAAAACATTCAGCTTTTTAAATTACTACAACAAAACAAGCTGTCCTCTGCAGAAATTTGCAAACAACTTTACAGCAACAAAAAAAATGCATACCACGCTTTAAGAAAACGCCTGTACAACTCTTTAATAGATTTTATAGCTAATATTAATTTGGAAGAAGAAAATTCTGTTGATATGCAAATTATAAAGTACATATTAGCATCAAGGTCTTTTTTACACAATAAGCACTATAAAGTTGCCTATAAAATACTAGACAAAGCAGAAGTATTAGCAGAGGCTCATTATTTATTTGCCATTTTAAACGAAATATACCATACTAAAATTCAGTATGCATATGCAATTCCAGAAATAAATATCTCCAATCTTATTACTCAATTTAAAAGCAACCAAAAAAACTTATTATTAGAAGACCAACTAAATATAGTATATGCTAAAATGAGGCAGACACTAAATAACATTACTTACAAAGGAGATGTTATAGATATAGAAACCTTATTAAAAAACACACTACAAGACCATAAAATAACTATAACAGAATCTTTATCGTTTAAATCTTTATACCAACTAATAACCTTAGTTAGTATACCTGCTTTTGTTACCAATGACTATTTAAAAACAGAACCTTTTATTATAAAAACCTACGCTATTTTAAAAACACATAAAAGCGCTACCAAGCAATTGTTTTACCATATAGAAGTTTTGTTTTTAATTGCCAACACACTGTTTAGAAATAAAAAGTTTAACGACTCACTTCACTATCTAAAGCTAATGGAAACGCAAATGTTAGCAAACAACAAAAAATATTACAATACTTTTAAATTAAAACACCAATTTTTACTTGCTTTAAACACCAACTACAGCAACCAACAAGACAAGGCCATTGGTATACTAGAACAACACATTAATAGTAAACACAGTGATATAGATTCATTACTAAAAATTCATTTAGGTTTAAGCACTTTTTACATTCAAGGAGGCAGATTTAAAGACGCACAGCAAATATTCTCTAAATTTTACCATACAGATAAATATTATGAGAGTAAAGCTGGTAAAGATTGGGTAATAAAAAAGAATTTAATTGAGATTATTTTACATATAGAACTAAATAACATAAACCTTGTAGAGTCTAGATTACTTAGCTTTAAAAGAAATTACTTTAAGTATTTAAAACAAATAAATCAGCACCGAGCAATTACATATTTATCTTTTATAGAACTTTACTATAAAAATCCATCACAACTAGTTACGGATAAATTTAAAGCAAAAGTAGAAAACTCTTTTGAGTGGGTAGGAAAAGAAAAAGAAGACATTTTTGTAATGAGTTTTTATGCCTGGCTAAAAAGTAAAATGGAAAATAAACCGCTTTACAAAACAACTTTAGAAATGGTACAATTAGCAAAAGAAGATTAAGTTAACTTGTTATTTTACTATTAAATACTTGCTTGTACCTGCTAAAACTTTATAGTTTGCTTGCAAATTATATATTTGTATAACTATAAGCATTATACATTATGGCATTAAGCAAAAAAATTGGACTAGTAACCGGACCTCTAGTTTTTTTATGCATTTTACTACTACCTACTACAATACTATCTACAAATGCAGATGCTGTTATAGCAATAGCTCTTTGGATGGTTATTTGGTGGATAACAGAAGCTGTATCTATTTCTGTTACCGCACTACTACCCTTAATTTTGTTTCCTATATTAAAAATAATGCCTTTAAATACAGTAGGTGCTAACTATGGTAATAAAATTATTTTTTTATTTTTTGGAGGTTTTATTTTAGCACTTGCCCTAGAGAAAGTGAACTTACACAAACGTATAGCTTTAAACATTATAAAAATTACTGGCACTACACCCAATAAAGTAGTACTGGGTTTTATTATTGCTACTGCAACTTTAAGTATGTGGATTAGTAACACTGCAAGTACAGTTGTAATGCTACCAATAGCTGTATCTGTAATAAAATTATTAGTTAATGATAAAGATGGTTTTACAAAAAGCGATAAAAACTTTGCCTTAAGCGTAATGCTTGGTATTGCTTTTTCTGCAAATGCAGGCGGTATTGCTACCATTATTGGTACACCTCCAAATTCTGTTTTAATAGGGCTATTAGAAGAACAATATAACATAGAGATATCATTTTTAAAGTGGATGATTATTGGTTTACCTTTTTCAATTGTATTACTAACTGTTATTTACTTTGTGCTTGTAAAGTGGATGTTTCCTAACAAGCAACTTGAGTTTTCTGCATCAAAAGACGTTATCAATTCTGAATTAAAAAAACTTGGACCAACTAGTAAAAAGGAAAAAATGGTACTGGTAATTTTTGCAATTACAGTATTCTTATGGATTTTTAGAACCCTAATTAATTCCGTTTTTCCAAGCATAGGATTGTCAGATACTGTAATTAGTATGATAGCTGCAGTATCTTTATTTGCTGTGCCTTACAACTTAAAAAAAGGAGATTTTATTTTAAAATGGAAAGACACAGAAAAGTTAGCCTGGGGAATATTAGTACTTTTTGGCGGAGGCTTAGCATTAGCAAATGGTATGGCTACAACAGGTATAGTTACTACTGTTACAGAAGCAATATCTAACAGCAACATTAATATCTTTTTTACAGTTTCATTATTAATATTACTAATGTTGTTTATGACAGAGCTTATGAGCAACGTTGCTTTAATAACTGTTTTAGCTCCTATTGTAGCTGGTATTGCAATTGGTTTAAACATACCAATGTTACATATACTTATACCAGTTACAATAGCTAGTAGTTGTGCATTTATGCTACCAATGGCTACACCACCAAATGCAATAGTATTCGCCAGCGGCTATATTAAAGTAAAACAAATGGCAAGAGTTGGTATTATTTTAAACCTAATAGCTGTAGCATTACTAATATTACTATTCCAATTTGTACTTCCTATACTTTTTTAAAACAGAATAGCCTCTGCAATGCAAAGGCTATTCAATCGACTAATTCAATCTTACAAAGAGATATCGTAATTCCTTTTTGTTGTTGATTGTTATATAAATAGACGAAAAAAAATTGCAAAAGTTACAATAAATGCAAAATTTTAACATAATAACAATTAAATCGCAATTTAATTAACAAATGTTAAGTTATGTTAATTTTTAAATTAAATCGCTGTAAATCAATAACATAAATGCAATGCAATTTTAATACACCTGCTATTTTGTTATGATATTATTAACATAGAATTAGGATTTTTTTGCGGTTATTTGTTTTTATTCAAAAAAATTAACTCAAACTAACAATGATTAAAAATTTACTCACCAAACTTCTATTAGTTGTTTTTCTATTTGGCTCCCTTACCAATTTAGAAGCTCAATCTAAAAAGAAGAACAAGAAAAGCAAGAAGAATGCTAAAACAGAAACTCCTGCTGCAAAGCCAAAAAAAGGAGCTATTTTACCTTATAACAAGGTAATTACAAAAGATGCTAAAACAGACACTGGTTTGTTTAACGTACACACCGTAGACGACAAACGTTATTATGAAATTCCTGACTCTTTGTTTAACAAAGAAATGTTAATGGTAAGCAGAATAGCAAAAACAGCAACCGGATTAGGTTTTGGCGGTGGAAAAATTAACACTCAAATGCTACGTTGGGAGAAAAAAGATAAAAAAGTTCTTCTACGTATTATGTCTACAAACATTGTTGCAGATGAAAAACTTCCTGTACATGAAGCCGTAATGAACTCTAATTTAGAGCCAGTTTTATATTCTTTTGATATTAAAGCGCTAAAAAAAGATTCTCTAAACCCTACTACAGTTATACAAATAAATGACTTTTTTCAGAAAGACGTTAAAACTCTAGGTTTGCCAGAACGCAACAGAAAGCAATATAAAGTTAGCCGTTTAGATGATAGTAGAAGTTATATTGAAAGCGTAAAAAGTTACCCGTTAAATATTGAAGCTAGACACGTTAAAACATACTTTGCTGGCAACCCACCATCTAACTCAGCTTTAGGATCTATTACAATAGAGATAAATAACTCTATGATTTTACTTCCTAACAACCCAATGAAAAGACGTTATTTTGATGAACGTGTAGGTTGGTTTGCTCGTAGCCAAGTAGATTATGGTTTGGATGCTCAAAAAAGCAAATCTGTTACCTATTTAGATCGTTGGAGACTAGAAGTTAAAGATGAAGATGTAGAAAAGTTTAAAAGAGGTGAACTTGTAGAACCTAAAAAGCAAATAGTTTATTACATAGACAGAGCTACACCAGAAGAATGGGTACCTTTTATTAAGCAAGGTATAGAAGATTGGCAAGTTGCTTTTGAAGCTGCAGGCTTTAAAAATGCAATTGTTGCTAAAACGCCTCCTACTCCAGAAGAAGATCCAGAATGGTCTGCAGAGGATGTTAGATATTCTGTTGTTAGGTATTTAGCTTCTCCTATTCCAAACGCAAATGGTCCTCACGTAAGTGACCCTAGAACTGGAGAAATTTTAGAATCTGATATTAACTGGTACCACAATGTAATGACTTTATTACGTAACTGGTTCTTTGTACAAACTGCAGCTATTAACCCAGATGCAAGAGGTGTTGAGTTTAAAACTGAGGTTATGGGTAGATTAATACGTTTTGTATCTTCTCATGAAGTTGGCCATACCTTAGGTTTACCTCATAATATGGGAAGTAGTGTTGCATACCCTGTAGACTCTTTACGCTCTGCTTCTTTTACTAAAAAATATGGTACAGCACCATCTATTATGGATTATGCACGTTTTAACTACGTAGCACAGCCTGGTGATGAAGGTGTTGCATTAATGCCTAACATTGGTGTTTATGATAAATATTCTATTAGCTGGGGTTACCGTCCTATTTTAGATAAATCTGCTAAGGAAGAAAAGAAAACTTTAGATAGCTGGATTTTAAAGCACGCTGGTGATCCTCTTTACCGTTTTGGAAAACAACAATTTAGTGTAATAGACCCAAGCTCACAAACCGAAGATTTAGGTGATGATGCTATGAAAGCTAGTGACTATGGTATTGCTAACTTAAAAAGAATTGTTCCTAACTTAATTAAATGGACAGCAGAAGACGGCAAGTCTTATGATGATTTAGATGAGCTATACGGACAAGTTTTAGGACAATACAACAGGTATATGGGGCACGTATCTAACAATGTTGGTGGTGTTTATGAAAACTACAAAACATACGACCAAGAAGGTGCTGTATACACGCACGTACCAAAAGAAAAACAAAAAAGAGCAGTGCAATTTTTACACAAACAATTGTTTTCTACACCTACTTGGCTAATAGATAATAATATTTTAAACAAAATTGAAAATGCTGGAGCTGTAGAACGCATTAGAAGTACACAGTCTAGAACATTAAACAATCTATTAAATACAGGCAGAATGGCCCGTATGATTGAAAATGAAGCATTAAATGGCTCTAAAGCTTACAACCTAACCACAATGATGTCTGATGTTAGAAAAGGTATTTGGAAAGAGTTAAGCACAGGAAGATCTATAGACACCTACAGACGTAATTTACAACGTGCCTATGTGGACCGTATGGAATATTTAATGACAGAAGATCCAAAAGCTTCTAGATTTGGTACTGCCGTAAATGTTAGTCAGTCTGATATTAGAGCTGTAGTAAGAGCTGAATTGCAAACGTTAGTACGTTCTGTAAAATCTGCTGCCGCAAATTCTTCTGGTATTAGAAGAGCACACTTAAAAGATATACAAGAAAGAATAGAAGCAATTTTAGATCCTAAATAAAAAAAAATACCTTTTAAGTTAAAGGCTGTAATGTATAGTACATTACAGCCTTTTTTATGTAATATACTTAACAACAACACACTACAGTTTACCACATTTACACAACAACTTTACAACAAACTGGAATAAAAACTACAAATAAGTGTGTATTTCATCTATAAAATTATGCATTTTATCTTGTTTATTCATTTTTTTTAATATATTGCAGGTAACAAACAACAAAAAATAAGTGTTTCACAACTAAAAAATGGTTGTTACACAACAAGAGTTATAATAAATTAATTAACCTAGGTATCTTTGATATAGAACCGATATAAAAACCCCAAATCTTATGTCATACAAACTTAAAAGCTTAGTTTATTTTTCTTGTTTAGTTGTTGCAATTTTTGCTTATTTGCAAGTTGACAACGAAAACGTTTTAGAGGAAAATAACAACACGGTAGAGCTTCAAAATATTGAAGAGAACACAAACAGTAACGACTTAATTGTACAGTTATCTGAAGAAGAGTAAACGTATTTTATAATACAGAAAAAGTCTGAAACTTTATGGTTTCAGACTTTTTTTTTGACCTATTTTTAATGTTAAAATGCTCCTAAAAAACAACTACAGATTAAACTATTTATAAAAATGATTGTCAAAATAACAAACAATTAAAAATAGTAATATGAAAAAAATAACATTTGTAATGGTTTTAATGCTAAGCGTTTTAACTATATCAGCACAAGAAAGTAAGGAGAATTCTAAAGATGCAAAACACAAAATGCATAAGAGAAAGGATAGCAAAAGAGCTATGCACAGAATGGCAAAATTTACTCCAGAACAAATGGCCATTTTACAAACCAAAAAAATGACCCTTGCTTTAGATTTATCTGAAGATCAACAATCAAAAATTGAAAAATTGAATTTAGAAAATGCAAAATTTTTCAAAGAAAAGATGGAAAAAAGAAAAGCAAAAAAAGAAGCTGACAAAAAATTAACTTCTGAAGAAAGATTTGCAATGGAAAATGAAAAATTGGACCATCAAATTGCTCAAAAGAAAGCTTTAGAGAAAATTTTATCTAAAGACCAATATGCACAGTGGAGTAAAATGCACAAAAGAAAATCTCATTCTCCTGAAAAAAGAAAAATGCACAGGAGACAAATGATGATGAAAAAGAATAAGACTATGAAGTCTTAAAACAAAAAAGGAGCCATTAACGGCTCCTTTTTTTTATATGCTTTAATTTATTACAGCTCTAAGTCTTCAAGAGCAGCAATGGTATCATCTAAATCTTTATATGATAATGCATCGTTTAAAAAATAACTTTCAAAAGCACTAGGTGGCAAATACACCCCTTTACTTAACATTCCGTGAAAATACTTTTTAAATGTATCATTATTCCCTTTTGCAGAAGTAGCAAAATCTACAACAGGTTCATCTGTAAAGTGAACAGAAATCATACTTCCAAACCTATTTATTTGGTATGCAATTCCTTTTTTATCCAAAGCCTTTTTTAATCCTTTGTGTAAATACTCTGTTTTATCTGCTAAACTTCTAAATATATCTGGATTGTTATTTAACTCTGTTAACATAGCCAAACCTGCGCTCATTGCTAAAGGATTACCACTTAACGTACCCGCTTGGTATACGGGACCATTTGGCGCTAGATAATCCATAATTTCATTACGAGCTGCAAAAGCACCTACAGGTAAACCACCTCCAATAACTTTTCCAAACGTTACAATATCAGCATCTATACCTAAAATTTCTTGTGCCCCACCTCTTCCTAAACGAAAGCCAGTCATAACCTCATCAAAAATTAGCAAAATACCTTCTTTTGTACACAGCTCTCTTAAACCTGTTATAAATTCTTTAGACGGTATTATACAGCCCATATTACCTGCAACAGGCTCTATTATAATAGCTGCTATTTCGCCTTTATTTGCCTCTACCAATGATGTTACATTTGCTAAATCGTTATAATTAGCCAACAATGTATCTTTGGCTGTACCTTGTGTTACACCCGGACTATTAGGACTACCAAAAGTTACCGCACCACTACCCGCTTGTATTAAAAACGAATCTGAATGACCGTGGTAACAACCAGCAAACTTTATAATTTTATCTTTACCCGTAAAGCCTCTTGCCAAGCGTACAGCACTCATACAAGCTTCTGTGCCGCTGTTTACAAATCTAATTTTATCTATATTTGGAACCATAGAAACTGCTAGTTTAGCTAACTCTGTCTCTATTTCTGTTGGCATTCCAAAAGAAGTTCCTTTTTTAGCTTTTTCTATTACTGCGTTAATTACAGGATCATAAGCGTGACCTAAAATTAATGGTCCCCAAGATGCTATATAATCTATAATTTTGTTTCCGTCTTCATCATATAAATAAGCGCCTTTTGCTTCCTTAACAAAAATAGGTTCTCCGCCAACAGCGTTAAAGGCTCTTACAGGTGAGTTTACCCCTCCAGGAATATATTTTTTTGCTTCATTAAATAAAGCACTGCTTCTTTTATAAATCATTTTTAAGATTTAATTTTTAGTATATTTTACAATAAGTTCTTGACCTATGCGTAGGTTTGTATTTTTTAAATTATTTAACTTCATTAATTCTGGCACACCCATAAAATACATTCTAGATATAGCGTACAGGGTTTCTCCTGCTTCTACCTTGTGCTTTTTTACAACATATTCTTTTGGAGCTGTACGCACTGCTTTATGCTTGCCATCAAACTTATGAAGCTTGTATTTTTCAATTAAATATATTAGTTTTTGTGGGTATTTAGGATCTGTAGCATAACCTGCCTTACGCAAACCTTTTGCCCAGCCTTTATAATCATTAATATGTAAATCAAACAAAGAAGAATACCTACCCCTTGTTGTTAAAAACAAACTATGATCTCTAAAAGAGTACATAGGGTGGTTGTATTTTCTAAAACATTCTCCTTTTTCATCATCATCATGATAATCAAAATCACCTTCCCAACCTGTATGACATTTAATTCCAAAATGATTGTTGGTTTTACGAGCCAATTCTCCTTTACCAGAACCACTTTCTAAAATACCCTGTGCTATTGTAATGCTTGCAGGTATACCGTAAGCTTTCATTTCATCTTGTGCTATAGCTGCAAATGTATTTATGTAATCTTCTGTATTTTCTATGGCAAAACTTACAAAATGCCCTTCATCTTTAGGCAAAGCATAAGGAGCATTACCCTTATTGGTATTATTTTTTGGCGAAACCGTAGATACTTTTTTATGTGATTGTCTGGTTACGCTTCTTTTTGATTTACAACTAGTGTAAGAAACAAGTAGTACTAACAAGAACGTCTTATAAACTAATCTTAAACTATTTTTAGGTGTATTTTTATTCATTTATAAGTGGTAATTTTTTCTTAACTAATAAACTATTCATTCCTTTTATACCTTGTAATCCTCCTGTGTGTATTGCCACAATTTTAGTGCTAGGTGCAAAATAATTTTTTTGTACCAGATCTAAAATACCAAAAAGCATTTTACCTGTATATACAGGGTCTAAAGGTATATTGGTTGTTGCTTTAAAAGAGTTTATAAAATTTATTAATTCTGATGTTACTTTGGCATAACCCCCAAAATTATAACTATTTATAAGCTCCCAATTTGCATTATTGGCAAATTTACAAATATCTTCTTTTAAAAAATCACCTTTTAACGCAGGAAAACCCAAAACTCTTTGGCTTGCATTACTTGCATTTATAATACCTGCTATAGTACCTCCAGTACCAACGGCACTACAAATTACGTTAAACATAGTATCTTTTGGAGTTAAAATTTCTTCACAACCTTGTACAGCCAACTCATTGGCACCACCTTCTGGCAAAATAAAACTATTAGGATAATCTCTTTTTACAGCGCTTAAAAATTCTGGTGTATTTTTTTCTCTATAAGTTTGTCTGCTTACAAACTTAAACTCCATTCCGTTTTCTTTAGCAAAAGCTAAGGTTGGATTTTGTTGCCACTTATCTGCAAGCTCCTCACCTCTAATAACACCAACAGTTTTAATACTGTTCTCTTTTCCTGCATAGGCCGTAGCAGCTATATGGTTAGAGAATGCACCGCCAAAGGTTACTATAGTTTGTGCTTTTACTTGCTTAACGTGCTGTAAATTGTACTTTAGTTTTCTGTACTTGTTTCCAGAAATAAAAGGATGTAGCGTATCTTCTCTTTTAATATAGAGTGATATCTTTTTTTCTGATAAAATAGGTAAATCTACTTGCTGATTTAAAACTTTCACGTTTTATAATTTTCAGCGCCAAAGATATTTAATAAAACTGAAGGGTTTACGTTCATTTAAATAATTAGGATTATCTTCATTAAAATAGGCTTCACGCTCAAAACTAAGATTTTGATAAGCCCTATAACTATCCCAATAAAACAAACAACGTATTAAAAACTCAAATAAATACACTATATAAAAAGGCAAAACTAAAAGTTCTAGCTGTTGCCTTAAGTGTATTTTTTCATGATTAATTAAAGAGTCATCATCTCTTAGCGCATCACTCTTTAAAATTATAAAAGGCCACAAAGATAGGCCTACATAATTTTTTCTAAAGAAGAGTTTTGAAACTAAAATCATACGCACTTATTAATTAACAATTTCAAATTTAACAACTTAGTACAGAAACTATACCATTTTTAAGACTTAAAACGATTAAAAACTATAAAACACCGACTACCAACTATTTTTAACTTTTAACAATTGTGTATTTATATACTTAACTTAAAAACTCGTAATTTTACAAGTATGAAAAAAATTCTTCAACCCATAGAAGGCGACTATTATTTATCTGAAGAAGGCTACAGAGTATTTACAGAGCAATACCATAAAAGAAGAGGTTATTGTTGTGAAAGTGGATGTAGGCATTGTCCCTATGGCTATAATGCCAAAACAAATAGCAGAAAAAAATCTTAAAATTTGCTCAAAAACAAGCAATTACAAAGTAACGGCACAATTTTTGTGATATTAAACCTAAACTAAAACATCAAAAAATATGAAAGCATTAAAAATGGCACTGGCACCAATATTTGCATTGGTACTATTTAGTTCTTGTACCTCTGTACGTGTTTTGTCTGACTATGATAAAGAAGCAAACTTTAATACTTATAAAACGTATGCTTTTTATAAAACAGGTATAGATAAGGCGCAAATATCTGACTTAGACAAAAAAAGAATTCTAAAGGCTATTGATGCTGAAATGAGTTCTAGAGGTTTTGTAAAATCTAGTACTCCTGATATCTTGGTTAGTATTTTTACTAAAGAAAAAGAACGCGTAGATATTTACAATAATTACTGGGGCGGTGGCTTTGGTTGGGGTTGGAATCCTTACTATTTTGGCAATGGCTTTAACAGAAGCAATGTTTCTACCAGTACAGAAGGATCTTTATATATAGACTTAATTGATGCTAAAAATAAGGAACTAGTTTGGCAAGGCCGCGGTATTGGCACATTAAACAATACAAATAACATAGAAAAAAAGGAACAACGCATCAAAGAGTTTGTTTCTCAAATACTAGAAGCATATCCGCCAGCAATTGCATCTAACTAAAAAATCAAAACCGCTACTAATAGCGGTTTTTTTTTGCTTTGCACTAAAAAATTGTTTCACGTTATAATTACACATTAGAGCTAAATAAAAACGTACATTATTTTCCAATTTTGTATCTTTATTGCCTATTAGTAAATACCTAACATAACGTGCAATGTCTTACACAAGCAATTATATATTAGATAAACTACCAACGCATTTAAAGCAATACATAAAACCGCAAAATTATGAGGATTACACTCCAATTAATCAAGCTGTTTGGCGTTATGTTATGCGTAAAAATGTAGATTATTTAAGTAAAGTTGCACACACATCTTACTTAGATGGTTTAAAAAAGACAGGCATTTCTATAGAAAACATTCCTAATATGTACGGTATGAACCGTATTTTACAAGAAATAGGTTGGGCTGCTGTTGCAGTAGACGGTTTTATACCTCCTTCTGCTTTTATGGAGTTCCAAGCTTACAATGTACTGGTTATTGCATCTGACATAAGACAATTAGAAAATATAGAATACACACCTGCACCAGACATTATTCATGAAGGTGCTGGCCACGCTCCTATTATAGCAAATCCTGAATACGCCGAGTATTTAAGACGATTTGGAGAAATAGGATGCAAAGCAATTTCTAGTGGAAAAGATTATGAATTGTATGAAGCTGTTAGGCATTTATCTATTATAAAAGAGGCTGCTGACTCTGATGAAGAAGAAATAGAAAAAGCAGAAAAACACGTTGAAGACTTGCAACAAAATATGGGAGAACCTAGTGAAATGGCGTTAATTCGTAATTTACACTGGTGGACTGTAGAATATGGCCTAATTGGCACTACAGATAACCCTAAAATTTATGGTGCAGGCTTGCTTTCTTCTATTGGTGAAAGTGCTTGGTGTATGACAGACCAAGTTAAAAAACTAAACTACTCTATTGAAGCAGCTCATAAGTCTTTTGACATTACACAGCCACAACCTCAGCTTTTTGTAACACCAGACTTTGCCTATTTAAGTCAGGTTTTAGAAGAATTTGCTAACACAATGGCACTACGCACTGGTGGTTTAGATGGTGTAAACAAACTTATAGACTCTAAAGCTTTAGGAACTGTAGAACTTAGTACAGGCCTACAAATATCTGGTGTATTTACAAATGTACTTACACATAAAGGAAAACCTAGTTACATACAAACTACTGGTAAAACTGCTTTATCTTACAGAGAAAAAGAATTAGTTGGCCACAGTACAAAACACCACTCAGATGGTTTTGGCTCTCCTATTGGCAAGCTAAAAGGTATTAACTTGGCCATAGAAGATATGAGTCCGCGCGACTTAAAAGCATATAATATTTTTGAAGGACAAACCATTACTTTAGAATTTGTTGGCGGTATTAAGGTTAAAGGAAGCATTATAACTGGCACACGTAACCTTAAAGGTGAAATTGTACTTATAACTTTTGAAAACTGTACGGTTACGCAGGATGAAACTATATTATTTAAACCAGAATGGGGATTGTACCATATGGCTGTGGGCGAGAAAATTGTTTCTGCTTTTAACGGACCAGCAGATTTGCATAGTTTTGATTTAATTACACACAGCATTACCGAAGAAACAATAAAGCCTAAACAAACAGAAGCTAAAACACAGCTAGAAAACTTATACAAACAAGTACGTGAGTTTAGAGAAGGTACTAATATTACAATTTCTAGAAATAAAGTGTTTCAAGAGGTAAAAAACAACTACCCAACAGATTGGTTGCTCCCTGTAGAATTGTATGAATTAGCCAAATCTAATAACGATGATGATTTTGCAGTAGAAATTATTGAACACCTAGAGACTGTAAAACAAAACAACCCTAAAGTTGGGCATTTAATTGATGACGGATTAGAGTTGGTAGATAAAAGTTTGGTTGTATAATTTACTGCAACTCTAGCTCTTTTATAGCTTTTAATTCTTCAATTTCATTAATTGGGTTGTCATTATATTTCAATGTCCAACCCAAAGAATTTGTTAGTACATAGAACTTAGACAGCTCACTTAAAAGTCTGTTTTGCGCATTTGTTTTTAAGGTAGAATTTTCAACTTTTTTAAGTAGTGATGCTTTAACGCTTTTCTTTATTTTATTATAATCATTAGCATCAAACTGATTTAAAAAATCGGCCGTAACATCATAATACTCATAATCTGGACTTATTTTTACTTCTGGTTCCGGAATGCTTGTAATTTGTAATATTTTGTTTTCTTCATCTACCTTAAAAACAATTTTACTTAAATCATAAGCAACAGTAACATCTGCATTAACTACAACCAACGCTTTTTTTTCTGCTGTAATTAGCGGTCCAAAAAGCTGCTGAGAATCTTTATAATTATATACTTCTGCAAAGTGACCCTCGGTTACTACAAGCTTAGATACATTTTGTATTTGCTGCTGTATTAACATTGAGTTTTCTTGTAAAATAGATTGTTCTTCTTTTTTATCTGAACAAGTTTTAAATACAAGTAAAGCCACTAAAACAATAATAATTCCTACAAGGATTCTCTTCATAATTAAAACGAAATAAAAGGATATTCTTTTTGAAGATACGTAATTTTTTCTTGAATGTTTTTTAAAAACTTCTGATGCTCCTCTGACTCCGAATTAAAAGGTCTATGCTCCAAACCTCTTTGTACAGCGCCAACTTTTACAGTAGTTTCTAAGGCCTTTTTAGTTAACCATACATCACTAAACTTTTCCCAAATATAATCTACCGCTAATTTGCTTGGGTGCACCATATCTTCTTTATAAAAACGATAATCACGCAATTCATCCATCATAATTTCATAACTAGGAAAATAAAAAGCATCACCCCTGTTTTTTTCTAATTCTATGGTATTATGCACAGCGGTTAGCAAATGAGATTTACTACGCTGATTTTCTACAAAACCATCTTTAATATGCCTAACAGGAGACACCGTAAAAATAAATTTAGCATTAGTATTTACACTTTTTACTAATGATATAAGCTCTTGTAAACTAGCCTCTATTTCTGTAACTGTTAACAATTGCTTATTAAAAGCTTTCTGCGGAACTTTATGGCAGTTAGCAACTACTTTATTTAATTCTAAATGTTTGTACACCCAAGCCGTTCCCAAGGTAACTACAATGTGTGTAGCATTAGTTAAAACCTGCCTAGTTTCTGCAACTGCTGCATTTAAATTTTGTACTAGTTTTTGTTTTGAGGGTGTACTTAAAACAGAATGAGCATTGAAACTATGCCAACGCTCATTTTGATTAAAGATATCTTTTTCTGTGTATTTTTCTTCTAAAACAGCATTTTTAACCAGCTGTGTTATTGCCTGTGGATGAAATAACACCCCAAACGGGTTGGTTACAGCTTGCATTTTATAATAGGAAAATTTATTACCTATATGTTCTGCAAAACAAGAACCTAACAACAATAATTTGTTAGAATAGTTTATTTGAAACGTACTTGGCTTAAGTGGTACTTTAGTTTGTAGTTTCATACACTGTTGTTATTTAATATATGCTATTGCTTTATCTAAGGCTTCTGCAATACCTCCTGGGTTTTTACCACCTGCTGTAGCAAAAAACGGTTGTCCGCCACCGCCACCTTGAATATACTTACCTAATTCACGTACAATTGCACCTGCATTTAAATCTTTTTCTGCAGCCAGTTCTTTAGATATGTAACAAGACAAGGTTGCTTTACCATTATTTTCTGCTCCAAAAAGCAAGAACATATTAGTAGCATTAGCTCCCATATTAAAACACAAGTCTTTTATACCTGCAGGATCTAAATCCACCTTTTTAGCCAAAAATTGCACGCCATTTACATCTTGTAACTCGTTAAGCAAATCGCCCTTTAAGTTTTTAGCCTTATCTTTTAATAGTTGCTCTATCTCCTTTTTAAGTTTGTTATTCTCTTCTTGTAAAGAAACTACAGCTTTTACAGGGTCTTTAGCATTGTTTAAAACTTCTTTTATATCTGTTAACACCTCATTATTATCTGCATAAAAATCTTTAACAGCATCAGAAGTAATAGCTTCTATTCTACGTATTCCAGAGGCAACTGCACCTTCAGACTTAATTTTAAAGTGCCAAATATCTCCTGTGTTTTGTACGTGCGTACCACCACAAAGTTCTACCGACTGCCCAAAACGTATAAGCCTAACCGTATCTCCGTATTTCTCTCCAAACAAAGCCATTGCACCAGCATCTAAAGCTTCTTGCATTGGTATGTTACGTTTTTCTTCTAATGGTAAATTACCTTCTATTCTTGCATTTACAAAATCCTCAACCTCTTTTAGTTGCTCTGTAGTTACTTTAGAAAAGTGAGAAAAATCAAAACGTAAATATTTAGAGTGTACAGCAGAACCTTTTTGCTCTACGTGTGTACCTAAAACTTCTCTTAATGCTTGGTGTAGTAAATGTGTAGCAGTATGGTTACTTGCCGTTCTTTGGCGTTGTTTTACATCTACAACAGCCTTAAAAATATCTGTAGTATTTTTTGGTAAATTCTTTGCAAAGTGAATAATCTCGTTATTCTCTTTTTTAGTATCTAATATGTAAACAACATCTCCGTTTTGTGCTTCTAAATACCCTTTATCACCTACTTGTCCGCCTCCTTCTGCATAAAATGGAGTAATATTAAACACCAACTGGTATTGTTTACCTTCTTTTTTAGAGGTTACTTTTCTGTATTTAACTAAACGCACATTAGTTTCTAATACATCATAACCAACAAACTCTTGTTCTGCATCTTGTAAAAGCACTTCCCAATCTTCTTTAGAAACCTCAGAAGCAGACCTAGATCTGTTTTTTTGTTCTTGCATTGCTGCATCAAAACCTTTTTCATCTAACGTATAACCACGCTCACTTAAAATAAGAGCGGTTAAATCTATAGGAAAACCATATGTATCATACAATTCAAATGCTTTTCTGCCATCAATAGTTTTAGAAGACGCACTATTAATAACACTGTCTAATAATACCAAGCCTTGGTCTAGTGTCTTTAAAAAAGAATGCTCTTCTTCCTTTACTACATTTTCAATAAGTTGTTTTTGTTCTTTAAGCTCAGGAAAAGCATCACCCATTGTATTGGTTAATACATTTACTAACCTATACATAAATGGTTCTTTGGTATTTAAAAACGTAAATCCGTAACGTATAGCCCTTCTTAAAATTCTACGTATTACATAACCAGCACCAGTATTACTTGGCAACTGACCATCTGCTATAGAAAAAGCAACAGCTCTAATATGGTCTGCAATAACGCGTATTGCAATATTAGTATCTTCGTTTTTATTGTATTCTGCGTTGGTAATTGTTTCTATTTCTCTAATTATAGGCGTAAAAACATCAGTATCATAGTTAGACTGTACACCTTGCATTACCATACACAAACGCTCAAACCCCATTCCTGTATCTACGTGTTTAGCAGGTAAGTTTTCTAATTCTCCGTTTGCTTTACGGTTGTACTGCATAAATACAAGATTCCATATTTCTACAACCTGTGGGTGATCCATATTTACCAATTCTGCACCAGAAACTTTTGCTTTTTCTTCTGCAGATCTAATATCTACGTGTATTTCTGAACAAGGTCCGCAAGGCCCCTGATCTCCCATTTCCCAAAAGTTATCTTTTTTATTACCAAAAAGAATTTGAGATTCTGGAATAATTTTTTTCCATAAATCTAGCGCCTCTTGGTCCATTTCTAAATTATCCTTGTCTTTACTACCCTCAAAAACGGTAACATACAAGCTAGACTCATCTATTTTAAAAACCTTTGTTAGCAGTTCCCAAGCCCAAGAGATAGCGTCTTCTTTAAAATAATCTCCAAAACTCCAGTTCCCCAACATCTCAAACATAGTATGGTGGTAAGTATCTTTACCAACCTCTTCTAAATCGTTATGCTTACCACTAACACGCAAACATTTTTGGGTATCTACTACCCTTGTGTTTTTTGCTTCGGTATTTCCAAGAAAAAATTCTTTAAACTGGTTCATACCAGCATTAGTAAACATTAAAGTAGGATCATCTTTAATGACCATTGGGGCAGAAGAAACAATTTTATGTGTTTTATTCTTAAAAAATTCTAAAAACTGAGATCTTATTTCTTGAGATTTCATCCGTTGCTATGTTTGTAAATTTAATTGGCTGCTATAGTTTTGTAAAAAGCATTATATTTAACGCAAATAACACATAATTATATGGCTTATACCACTCTGAAATGGTAAGCTTTTTATAAAATTAACTATTTCTGCAAAACAATTTTTATATTTGTTTGTTTTGATAAATTAAAAATGCAAAAATAGGATAAATTCCCTTTATGTCTCAAGTTAAATATTATTATGATCCAGACACCCTATCTTACAGAAAGATAGAGCATAAAAAGTCTAAAAAGTTTCGCAATGTAGCGTTAATGTTTATTGGTGCTGCTATATTGGGTTTTTTAGGTTTATTACTCCTATTAAATACCAATTTAGTGAACACACCTAAAGAGCTATCTTTACAAAGAGAGTTGCATAATTACGAGTTTCAGTTTGAGTTGCTTAACAAAAAAATGGAGCAAATGGAACAAGTTTTAGCCAATATAGAAGATAGAGACAATAACATTTATCGCTTATATTTTGAAGCTAACCCAATACCAGAAGAACAAAGACGCGCTGGTTTTGGCGGTGTAAATAGATACAAATCTTTAGAAGGTTTTAATAATTCTGATATGATTATTGATGCTACTAAACGTTTAGAAATTATACAAAAACAAATGGTAATACAGTCTAAGTCTTTAGATGAAATTACCAAACTTGCTGAAGAAAAAGAAAAGTTTTTAGAAGCAATACCTGCCATACAACCTATAAGTAACGAAGACCTAACACGTATGGCATCTGGTTATGGCTGGAGGTCTGACCCCTTCACCAAAGTTCGTAAAATGCATTGGGGTATGGACTTTACATCTCCTAGAGGAACACCAATATATGCCTCTGGTAATGGTACAGTTACAAGAGCAGACGCCAGCTCTACTGGTTACGGTAAACACATACGTATAGATCACGGTTATGGCTACCTAACACTTTATGCACACTTAAGCAAATACAATGTTACTGCTGGACAAAAAGTAAAAAGAGGAGACCTTATTGGCTTTGTTGGCAGTACAGGTAGGTCTGAAGCTCCACACTTACATTATGAAGTTTGGAAAGATGGTGACAGAATTAACCCTATTAACTTTTACTACGGTAACCTTTCTGCTCTAGAGTTTGAAAACTTATTAAAACACGCAACTCAAGAAAATCAATCATTGGATTAATGCATATAGAGCTTCCAGAAAAAAGATATTATAGTATTGGCGAAGTTGCCAAAGCTTTTAACGTGAATACGTCTTTAATACGTTTTTGGGAAAAGGAGTTTGATGTTTTAAAACCAAAAAAAAACGCTAAGGGCAACCGTAAATTTACACCGCAAGACATTAAAAACTTGCAGCTAATTTATCACTTAGTTAAAGAAAGAGGCTTTACTTTAGATGGTGCAAAAACACACCTTAAAGAAGAAAAGAAAAAAACACTTTCTAATTTTGATATTATTACAAAATTAGAAAATGTAAAATCAGAGCTTCTAAAAATTAAAGATCAATTATAACCATTAATTACCTATAAACTAAACACTAAAAAACTTAACTATGAAAAAATTATTAATTGTACTTGCCGTTTTTGTTGTATTGTTACTAGCCCTAGGTGGTTGGTACGTTAGCGCAAATAATGAGTTAGTAGAAATGAAAGGACAAGCGGTTAAACAATGGGCAAATGTAGAAAGCTCTTACCAAAGAAGAAATGACCTTATTGGCAACTTAGTAAAAACAGTACAAGGTGCAGCAGATTTTGAAAAAAGCACTTTAACTGGTGTTATAAATGCAAGAGCTAAAGCAACGTCTATAAACATAGACCCTTCTAATATGACACCAGAACAGATAGCGCAATTTAGTAAAGTGCAAAGCGGTTTAACTGGTGCGCTTAGCAAATTACTGGTTTCTGTAGAACGTTATCCTGATTTAAAAGCTAATAAAAACTTTTTAGAATTACAAGCACAAATAGAAGGCACAGAAAACAGAATTAATGTAGAACGCAATAGGTTTAATGACATAGCTGGTGACTACAATATCCATATAAAAAAAATACCTACAAATATTATTGCTGCAATAGCTAATTTTGAACCTATGGCATTATTTAGTGCTGATGAAGGATCAGAAAAAGCACCAGATGCAAGTTTTGATTTTAAATAAACAACACTATGTCTAAGGTTGAAGATTTTCTAACCACAGCGGAAGAACAAGAAATTGTTAATGCTATTATTTCTGCAGAAAAAAATACTTCTGGTGAAATAAGAGTGCATATTGAAGCTACAAGTAAAATAGACCATTACAAAAGAGCTCAAGAAGTGTTTCATTTTTTAAAAATGGATAATACTAAAGCAGAAAATGGCGTATTACTTTACATTGCTGTACTTGACAAAAAATTTGTTATATATGGCGATAAAGGTATAAATAATGCCGTACCTAAAGATTTTTGGAATACAACCAAAGATGCCATACAGGCTGAATTTACTAAAGGAAATTTTAAACAAGGAATTATTAATGGTGTATTAAAAGCCGGAAAAGAGTTAGAAACTCATTTTCCTTGGTTACATACAGACACCAATGAACTTAGCAATGAAATATCTAAAGGATAGTTTATTTTTATTAATCTTATTTGTTGCTAATTTTACTTTAGCTCAATATAAAATACCAGAAAAACCCAAGCTACAAACTAGTGTATATGACTATGCAAAGCTTTTATCTGATACAGAAAAAAGTAGCTTAGAGCGTAAACTTATTAGCTATTCTGATAGCACATCTACACAAATAGTTATTGCTATAATACCTAGTACAGAAGGTGAAAATATCACCTTTTTAGGGGCACAATGGGGACAAAAATGGGGTCTTGGCCAAAAAGGAAAAGACAACGGTATTTTAATATTATTGGCTAAAAATGACAGAAAAATAGCCATAAACACTGGTTACGGTGTAGAGGGTAGATTACCAGACATTACAGCACACCAAATTATTAATAATGTAATTATACCCGAGTTTAAGTCTGGTAGCTATTATAACGGCTTAAACTATGGCGCAGACGCCATTTTTAGTGCTTTAAAAGGTGAATTTAAAGAAGATAGAAACCTTACTAAATTTCGATTAGAATCTTTTTTGCCATTTATTGTTTTCTTTATTATCATTTTAATATTGATAAATAAAAAAAGAAACAACGGCGGTAATAACGGTGGTAACAGGTCTACAGGAATAGACTTGTTAGATATAATTATACTAAGTAATCTTGGCCGTGGAGGATCATCTGGTGGCTTTGGCGGAGGCGGAAGCTTTGGTGGAGGCAGCACAGGAGGTTTTGGCGGCGGCTTTGGTGGCGGTGGCTTTGGTGGCGGTGGTGCTTCTGGAGGTTGGTAACCAAACTTAAAAAATAAAAAAAACTCCCTTAACTTCTATTAAGCTAGGGGAGTTTTTTTATACGCTACTATTCTTTTATTTCTTTTATCTGTAGTGACGGTAAGACCCTCTTCTTCCTTTTTGTTGTGGCATATTACCACTTCCAAGGCTATTAAATTTCCAACTAAAGGTTAACATAAAATAACGTTGCAATACTGTACTCTGACTATCTTGTATATAATTGCCCGTTGCTATACGCCTTGCATTAGTGTTTTGGTTAAGCAAATCATACGCTTTTATTGATATTGTACCATTGTCTTTTAAAATAGAATACGCTAAAGTTGTATTCCAGAACCAAGCACTTTTTTGAAAACCTGGCCCTACATTTGGATTATATGTATAGTTAACATCATTACGCCATTCTAATTTTTTAGGCACAAAAGTAGCTGTTCTTATACCTAGAGTTTGATATTTAAAATCTTGATTATTAAACTGATCTAAATCGAACTTATTCTCTGTAAAAGATATTGAATATCTAGGTATAATCTCCATAACATCTTTCCAATTAAACGTAAGCTCTATAGAAGGGTTTAATGAGGTATTTGTTGCACTATATTTAACGTCATTATTAAAATTAATAGACTTATTAACGTTACCAAAAAATCCTACTCCAAATTTTAATGTTCTTAAAGTATCTAACCTTTTTGTTTTGCTTGCAAAAACATTACCCCTTGCGCTGTAGCCACCATTTACATTGGCATACGTTGTTCTTCGTACAAAGTCATCATTAATAGTTGTTTTAGCAACTACTTGGTTTTTATCAAAATTTAAACTAGCATAAGACCATATTGTTAATCCTTTTTGAAAATTGTGATTGCCAAAACCTAAATTTAACCTATGAGTAGTTGTTGGCTCTAAACTAGGATTACCAACTACGGTATTTAATGGGTCACTAACATTTTCAAAAGGTTGTAATTGGTTTAAACTTGGCGTATTATTATCTAAAGAGTAACGAGCAAATATTCTGGATTTAGGACTAAACCTATACGTAAATCTAGAATACAACTCTAAGGCTTCAAAATTACGCTTTAAGTTAAGTTCTGGTCTTAACGCATCTTTATTCTCTAATGTTCTATAAATATAACTACCTCCAAAGTTTAGCCTTAATTTATCTTTTTTGTAATTTATACGTAAACCAGAAGTGCTTCTGTAATTTTTATACTCAAAATCTGTACTTAAAGCTTCATTAAAATTGGTAAATTGTTGTGATGTGTTATCTAAATCAAAAGTACTTTTTACATCTTCGTCTTTATCGGACCTATAATCATATTTAAGATCCAAAGAAAGTTCTTCCTTTATTAACGGAATTCTATAAGTAAGTCCTGTATTAAAGGTTGTTGTTTTTTGCTCTCCATCTGTATATTGGTCTCTGCTAATAGATTCTGCATTATCACCATATATTTCTGTTTGTGAATTAAGAAAGTTTTCTGTGTTAGCTTCTCTAATTCCATTAGTAACACTCACACGAATAAAAGAACCCTTAGACCCTAATTTTTTAGTAATATCTAAATCATTTCTAAAATTATTAGTTGTGCCTTCAGAAAAAGAATTAGAAGCTGACTCATTGGTAACAAAATTATCATCATTTCTAGATTCCTCCATACTTGTGTATGAACTTGTATTTTTTCCGTAAGTAAAAGTCGGTTCAAAATCTATACGAAGTGTTGAGTCTAACTCAACTTCTAATTCTAAATTAGCATCATGTTCATAGTTATCTACCACAGAGTTAGATCTAGAATCAGTAAAATACCTAGAGTCTGGCAAAATATTTTCACGCTGACTTGAATTATCATTCTCAGTATTACTTTCTTTATAAAAGTAATCTGCAGAAATATCTACTTTATCATTTAGCTTATCAGTATAATTTAATCCGGCATTTTTAGAAGTTGTTATTCCACTACCTGCTCCGCCGCCGCCAACAACACTAAACATATTGCTTAAATCTCCAAAACTAAAACCAGCAGAATTAATGTTATTACCGCCAAAGAGTAAGCTTAATCTTTGTTCGTTATCAAAAAGATTTACCATTGCAGCTGCTTCGTACCGTTCATCTGTACCGCCACCAGCAGAAGCTTTACCAAAAACTCCTTTGTTTTTTTCTTCTTTAATTGTTAGATTAATTGTTTTAGCATCAGACTCAGACTCCTCACCTGTAAATGCTTGCGATTTTGTTTTAGTATCTGTAATCTGTACTTTTTCTATAAGATCTTTAGTTAAATTACGAGTAGTAATTGTAGGATCGTCACCAAAAAAAGGTTTTCCGTTTACGTAAATATTACTAACATCATTACCATTTATTGTAATTTTACCATTTTCATCTACCTCTACACCTGGTAATTTTTTTAACAAATCTTCTACATTGGCATCCTTTTTTGTTTTAAAAGAATTGACATTAAACTCTAAGGTGTCTTTTTTTACAGTTACTGGTGCTGTAGCCTTGACAATTACCTCATCTAACAAATTTTCATCTGGTTGCAAATTAATTTGCCCTAAATTAATTTTGTTTTTTGCTACTGTAATTTTATTAGTATAAGTTTTGTAGCCTATATAAGAAATAAACATATTTAAAGTAGCATCATAGGTTTTACCCTCTAATGTAAATGCTCCTTTTTGATCTGTAATTGTATAAGTAACTAAAGAACTATCTTTTACTCTTTGTAAATAAACAGTTGCAGATTCTAGTGGTTGGTTATTATCTGCTGTAATAATAGTACCTGTAACAGTAAATGGTTGTTGTTTTGATTGAGAATAACTAGTTAATGTGGTTAGCATTACTACTAGCGATAAAAATAATTTCATGTAAGTTTAGCTTAGTTTGATAAAAGCAAATGTAATTTTATCAAAAACTATCCTTCTTAATAAAAACCTAAAAAACCTACAACAACTCTTAAAATATATTAAATTTTGTAAAGATATTACTTACCTTAACTTTTTTTTGTGTTTTTCGCCTACTGGCAGAAAAAAAATTGAAGATACCGTCTTCTACAAGTTTAGCCGCATTATTAATACTATAATTTACACCCTTTTTAGGATTGTAAATTTCCAAAACATTATTTAACCCCATAACATTTAAGTCTGCCTCATTGGCATCTAATTTGCCACAAATAGCTACTACCGGAATATTATATTGGTTTGCCAAATCTACCACTCCTTTTACTAATTTACCATTGTTAGTTTGACTGTCAATTTTACCTTCTCCAGTAACTATATAATCTATTTTATTACTTTTTAATATTTTAGGAACCTCTGCCAACTCTAACAAAAATTTAATTCCACTAATAAACTCTGCATTAAAAAATGTTTTTAATCCGTAAGCAGTACCACCAGCAGCTCCTGCACCTGGAACAAATGAATGATCTAATAACAAAGAATGCTTAATAACCGAGTTAAAATACTCTAAACCTTTATCTAAGCTTTCTATATCTTTTTCTGTTGCTCCTTTTTGCTTTGCATACACTTTAGCTGCACCATTTTCTCCAAACAACGGATTGTCTACATCATTTACAGCATAAAATTTTATTCGGTTTAATATTGTAACCGTGGCATTACGTTCTATTTTAAAAACTTTAGACAAGTTGTCTCCTATTGGGTTAAGCAACATACCATCTTCATTTACAAAAGAGTACCCTAGTGCTGCAGCCAAACCCATACCAGCATCTGTACTTGCACTACCCCCTAAACCTATATAAATATTTGTAGCTCCTTTTTTAATGGCATCTTTTATAAGTAAACCTGTACCAAAGGTAGATGTATTTTTAGCACTACGTTCTTTTGCTTTTAACAACTCTAAACCAGATGCTTTTGCTAACTCTACGTAAGCTGTTTTGGTATCTTTATTTAATAAATAATATGCTCTTAATTTATCTCCTAATGGATTTACGGTGTCTACATATATTTTTTGCACCATAATTTTACAGGCAACAGCTTCTAAAAAACCATCGCCACCATCTGATGCTAAAATTGATTTAACAGAAGATGATTTGTCTACTCGTTGCAAACCATTAGTAATAGATTTTATTACCTCGTTAGCAGTAAGTGAGCCCTTAAACTTGTCTGGAATAACTAAATAATTCATACTAACTATATATATGGGGGATTAAAAAACTTAAAATTAGTATTAGGACAAAAAAGCCTAATAATATGTATACTTCTTTTATTAAAAAATCTGACTTTTTAGGGAATACATTTATTAGTAAACCAGTATTGCTTTTTTGCCACCCTGTTAGGTAACTTACCAAATAACTAATACTTAATGTGAGTAATACCCCAGTAAAGTTTAACCAAATCCAAAAAATATGTATTCCTAGATCTATACCTACAATATTTTGCATTGTTTTAGAAAAAATAAGATTTACCAAAACACCTATTAAAATACCTGCATTTATACCTTTATAATTTACTTTTTTAGAAAACATAGCTAATAAAAAAGTAACCAAAACTGGTCCGTAAAAAACAGATCCAATTGCATTAATAATTTCTATTACTGCACTTTTACTACCTCCAAATAAAAATGAGCTAGCCATACATACCAATCCCCAAAAGACTACTGACATTTTAGAAACTAACATGTATTTTTTTGATGATATTTTTTTATTGCCTCTTTTAAAAAAATCCTCAACTGTTACAGCAGACAAAGAGTTTACTGTAGAACTTAAAGTAGACATTGCTGCAGAAAGTATTCCCACCATTAACAAACCAATTAACCCGTGGGGTAAATATTTGGTAATAAAAATAGGTATCATTAAATCTGCTTTGGCACCAGAAGCGGCATATTCTGCTGGGAAATACTTTTCTGTCATTACCGCAATATCATTAAAAAAGTCTGGAGCTTTTATTACTAACGTACCCACTACTAAACCAATTGTACAGTACAATAACACAACAGGAAAACGCAATAAACCGTTAGCCAGTAACAATTTACGTATTGTACCTTCATCTTTAGCAGATAGTAAGCGTTGTGCCTGTGTTTGGTCGCACCCATAGTAAGACGCATACAGAAAAAAACCACCTATTAACATTGGCCATAAGCCATACTCTTGCCCTTCTCCTATGCCCCAATTAAAATCTACTACCTGTAGCCTTTCTGTAGCAAAGCCTTCTCCTATGCCTCCGTGTGTATTTAGTAAAGACCAACCATAAAATAGGCACACAATTAAACCTACAAAAAGAATTATCATTTGTATGGCATCTCCCCACACAACAGCTTTCATACCACCTTGCCATGAATATATTATGGTTATTACACTTATAATTAATACAGTGTATACATAATCTATATCTAATACGGCTTGTAATATTATAGAAATGGTATACACCATTACACCAGTGGCTAACGCTCTACTTATTAAAAAAACAACACTTAAAATCATACGAGTAGAAGAATGGAAACGCCTTTCTACAAACTCATATATACTTACCACTCCAGATCTAAATAAAGGAGGGACTATAATGACCATTATAAAAATCATTGCAAGGGGAACAGCAAATTCAAATGTTAACCATTTCATCCCTCCTCCTAATTTTAAACCTACAAAAGCAGGTGCAGATATAAAACTAATAGCAGACAATTGTGTGGCCATAGTAGATAGGCTTAAAGGAAACCACCCTAAGCTTTTACCTCCTAAAAAGTAATCGCTAGAATCTTTGTTTTCCTTAAAAAAATAGCCCATTGCCAAGAAACCAAAAAGGTAAAGCCCAACAATTGCATAGTCTATATAGTTCATACTCTGTTTAATTAATTATTTAAAAAATCTATAAGCAGTGCAGCACTCCATGAAAAATTATCTCCTCCATACCCTGCATTTTCAGTTCCTTTTTTACAGTTAAAGTACTCGTAAAAACCATATTTTTCAATAAGTTCTATTGAGTCTTCTTTTACGCGCTCTGCAATATTATTGTATTCGTAATTTTTTAATCCATTAAATAAAATCCAGTTCATATTAATCCAAACAGGACCTCTCCAGTATTTTTTAGGATCAAAACGATCGCTTTCTGGATCAAAAGAAGCACATAAGTATTTGTCTTCTCCTCCAAACTTTGTCATCATTGTATTTACCAATATATCTGCTCTTTCTTTACTTGGTATATTAGCATACAATGGCGAAAAAGATGATGATGTTACAAAACTTATAGGCTTATTTTTTCTTAAATCATAATGCACATACGCACCCAATTCTTTATCCCAAAGTTTTTTATTAAATCCTTTTATACTTTTTACTTGCCATTTTACAAGTTGTGCTATTTTATCATCATTATCACCTATAAGTGTATACAAGTTAATTAATGCCTGGTTAGACTTTATTAACATAGCATTAAACAATGGGTCTATTACTAAAAAAGGAGATAACTCTGCTATTTTAGCATCATTATAGTTGTTTTCTTTTGCTATTTCTATAATGTACAAGTAATGGTCATACTCTCTTTTACTTGGTCTTTGTGAGGCATCTACATGTGTAGTATCTCTACGTTCAAAAGTATACTCTGGCGGATTCATAGTTTCCCAAATATCATCCCAAATAGGAGAGTTATCTGTACCTGACTCCCAATTGTGGTAAATAAATACCAAGCCTTCATCATTTACATCTCTATTTTCATAAAAATATTTATGATTGTCATAAACCTTATCTATTTGGCTCTTAATATAGCCAAACATATCTTCTTTGTCTTTTGCTATTCTGTACATTTCTTCTAGCACAAAACCTGTTACAGGAGGTTGCGTCATTCCTGTAGATTTGTATTTTTTTGATGATACAGGACTTAAATCAGACCTGTGTACATCTGCTCCAGGAAAGTAGGTATCGCTTTCGTTATGAAAAACAATGTGTGGTATAAAACCATTATCCCATTGTGCGTCTAACAAAGTTGCTATTTCTTGCTTTGCCTTTGATACGTCATAATAAGCCTGACCTATAGCTATAAAACCACTATCCCATTTCCATTGAAAAGGATACAACCCCTTACACGGAATTGTAAATCCTCCTGGTTGAAAATTTTCATCTAATACATTAATGGCTTGCGATATTAACCTCTCTTTCATAAAAAAATGTTGAATTAAACACACTGGCGGCACTGACATCCGCCAATGTGTTTTTTAATAATTATAAACAAAAAACTACTAACTTAAAATTTGAATGTTGCGTTTAAAAATACTCTTGTTGGCAACACTGGACGGCCTACAAAAAACTCCTCATCTGTTTGGTTGTTACCTAACCTTGGTGAGCCCTCTGTAATACCATCTGAATTAAAAAGATTAAATACCTGTGTACCTATTCTTAATGTTTCTCCTTCTTCACTTAAACTAAAAGTATATCCTAAATTAAGGTTAGAAATACCTATTGCGTCTAATTCTATTGTATTTGTTTCATTAGTAAACTTTTTACCTGTGTAGTTAAAATCAAAACTAGCATCTAGCTTAGCATCATCATAACTAAGGCCTAAAGCACTAATAACGTTTGGTTGTCTTCTTAACTCGTTTCCTTCTATAGCAGGGTCATTTTCAGATTTTGTAATCTCATGATCTTGGTATGTAAAAGATCCTGTAAAAGCAAAGTTATCTGCAAAACTCCAGTTCCAAGTACCCTCAAAACCATATGTATTAGAATCTTGCTTATCTACTTCTTCTATAAAACCACCATCTGGAGCATTAACAAAGCTAACAGAGCGTCTGTCTTTTAAACTAACATCATATATTGCTGCTGTTGCAGAAAAACCAGGAACGCCGTATTTAATACCTAACTCTCCTTGAAGGATTTTTTCTGTATCATATGAAGAAGGATTTCCAAAATCATCAAACTTTGTACCTCTTAATTCAGGAAAGAAATACCCTCTAGAAAAGTTACCATAAACACTTAAGTTATCATTTACTTTATATAATGCCGCTGCTGCCACTGCAAAATCATCTGCATACACATGGCCTCTTGTATAACTACCATCTCCCCAAGTAACGTTATCTAAACCTGCTATACCTGTATTATCTACTAGGTATGATGTTGTACCTTCATTTTCTATATCACCAGAAGCTCTCTCATATCTAATACCAAAATCTAAATTCCATCGGTCTAGTTTAATTTCATCTGCTATAAAAGCTGCTATTTTATTACTAGAAATATTACGGTTTGTATATGCTAAACCTCTGTTTGTAACTCCGTTTACACTATAACCAGAAACATTTACTAAGCTAGGTCTGTTATTGTATTCTCCTAAATACCTTGTTATAACATTAAAATCTCCTGCCTCTGATCTAGAAAAGAAAGTACCAAAAGTTAGGTTGTGCACGCCTGCTGTTTTGGTTAGTTTTATATCTGCCATAAGCTCACGCAAAGGTCTATCTCTATCTAAAATTCTGTTTTCAAAAAGCAGAGCATCTGCAGCTAAAGGCTGCCCATTTAAGTATGTAAAATCTCCACTTGCCAAGCTTCTTGCATCTAAATACTCTTGTTGTGTTTCTACAACTTTAGCTCCGTCTACACCACTACCGTCTAAAAACAAATTAAACTGGTGCGCATATTTAGAGTAACGTAGTTTTGCATCTAGTTTAAAGCTACTATCAAACCTATGCTTAAAGTCTGCCATTATGTAAGATCCTTTAGTAGACACACCATCTTGTATTGGAGATGTGTAAATACCGTCTGGAGTTCTGTAAGATATGTCTTGAGCTGCAGCTGTTTGTAGCGTAAAAATTTCGTTGCCATCATTACCATAAGGTCTTTCTCTAGAGCCACCTTCTAATGGGTAAGGCAAGAAAAACTGCACCTGATCATCTATATATTGACCAGAAATTGTAATTGAACCCTTTTCTGTAACGTGCTTAATATTACCTCTTAATTGAAAACCTTCTGTTGGTAAACCTGTAATAATTGGTCCTTCATCATACCTGTAAAACCCAGATAATGCATAAAAGGTTTTAGAATCTTCACCACCTAATGGACCGCTAGTAACAAAATCTGCTTTGTACCTAGAGTTGCTACCAAACTCGGTTCTTAATGTAGTTTTTTGCTGAACTGTACCAGTAATACTTGTATAGTTTATAATACCTGCAACAGAACCTACACCATATAATATTGATGATCCACCACGTACAAATTCTAAACTTTTAATACCTATATCGTTCCTAAAATACACATCATGTGCAGATGAGTTTAAACCAAATGTACTTAACACTGGCATACCGTCTATTTGTAATGGGTTAAACTGGTATTGGCCACCAGAAGGCAAACCTCTAACAAAAATGTTAGATGCTACCTCACCACCACCACCTTCTGCGGTAATACCCGGTACACTACGTAGCACATCTGCCTGGCTACTTGTATTTACTTTTGCCAATTGTTTTGCCCCTAAAGAGGTTACAGATAAAGGCGTTTCTTTTTGAGATCTTTTTGTAGATGTTGCTGTAAGTAAAACCTCATCTAACTGCTGACCATCTGCATTTAAAACAAAGTTTAATGTAACAGACGACCCAGATAAATTAACTGTTTTTTCTACTGTAGTATATCCTATATAGGTTACTCTTACTATTTGCGAACCACTTAAACCAGTGCTTAACGTATAGTTTCCATCAAAATCTGATGTTGTTCCTTCACTTGTGCCTTTAATAATAATGTTTGCTCCATCTATTGGAACACCGTCTGCATCTTTAACCGTACCAGAAATATCTGTTTGACCAAACACTCCTGTAACGCTAAAAATTAATGCAAATGCAATAATTAAGTTTTTCATTTTGTTGAGTTTTTAATAATGTTAAGTTTGTAGTCAGTTATTTATATAATGTACAATTGCAAAGTAAATTTATAACGATAATCGTAATAAATGAGCAATTTTATTGCAAAAACATAACGCAAACGTTTGTGCAATCGATTGCATAAATGTTTTTTTTTGACTATATTAACTTACAAACCCCAAAGTAAATGGCTAAACAAGGAAACATAACGTTAAAAGAACTGTCAAAAAGGCTAAATGTATCTGTATCAACAGTTTCTAGAGCATTAAATAATCATCCAGATATTAGTCCGGCTACAATTAAAAAAGTACAGGACCTTGCTAAGCAATTAAACTATATACCAAACCTTTTTGCAAAAGGTTTTAGAGCTAAAAAAACAAATACATTAGGTGTTGTAGTACCAAACATTTGCCATATATACACCTCTACCATTTTAAAAGGCATTTTAACCCAAGCAGAATCTTTAGGTTACAGAGTTATTATATCTGAATCTAAAAATAATGAAGAGAAACAGATAGAAATGCTAAAAACTATGATACAGTTTGGAGTAGATGGTGTATTAATGTCTTTGGCTAGAAAAACAAAATCTATGGATGGCATTTTAGGTATTTTAAACCGTATTCCTTTGGTGTTGTTTGATAAAGTGTCTGATAAAATCCCGTGTTCGCAAATTGTTATAGATGATGAAGAAGCGTCATACAACGCTGTTATGCATTTAATTGGACTGGGTAAAAAACGAATTGCTATTTTAAAAGAAACAGAAAACTCATACAACTCTGAAAAAAGATTTAGTGGTTACAAACGTGCCTTAGCAGCTTCTAATATTACGTTGGATGACACTTTAATTTTTAATGCTGAAGCTGTTTCGTTAGAAAGTGGAAAGCGAATAACAAAACAAATTGCAGCTATGGAAACTAAACCCGATGCCATTTTTGCTATTACTGATAATGCAGCAATTGGAGCCATACAAACCTTAAAAGAGCACAATATTAAAATTCCTGATGAAATTGCTGTTGTAGGTTTTAGCAACTCTACAAAAGCAACAATTATATCTCCTAGCCTTACAACCGTAAACCAACCAGGAAGTAAAATTGGCGCAACTGCTGTTAATTATTTATTGCATGAAATATTAAACCCAAAAGAAAATATGGTAACCAAAACCATAGAGGTAAAAACAAATTTAGTTGTTAGAGAGTCTACCTTTAAAGGATAAACCACTAACAACTAAAGTTTTATTCTAAAAAAAATAAATTCTTTACTTTTTTCTCATAAATAAAGAAATAGGAACTCCTTCAAAATTAAAATTCTCTCTTAATTTATTTTCTAAAAAGCGCTTGTACGGGTCTCTTACATATTGTGGCAAGTTACAGAAAAATGCAAACTGCGGGTAAGGAGTTGGCAATTGCGTACAAAATTTAATTTTAACAAATTTACCTTTATATGCTGGTGGAGGATTGTTTTCTATAATAGGCAACATAACATCATTAAACTTACGTGTTTGTATTTTTCTTGCTCTATTATTGTATACCTCAACAGCAGTTTCTATAGCTTTAAAAATACGTTGCTTAGTAAGTACAGATATAAAAATTATAGGCACATCTGTAAAAGGTGCTATGGCTTGCTTAATACGTGTAGTGTATTCTTTTATGGTATTTGTTTCTTTGTCCTCTACCAAATCCCACTTATTAACTAATATAACAATACCTTTATTATTACGCTGTGCTAACCAAAAAATGTTTTCTACCTGACCATCAAAACCACGAGTGGCGTCTAGCATTAAAATACAAACATCTGCGTGCTCTATTGCTCTAACAGAACGCATTACAGAATAAAATTCTAAATCTTCTTTTACTTTGGCTTTTCTACGTATACCTGCAGTATCTACCAAATTAAACTCAAAACCAAATCTGTTGTATTTTGTATCTATACTGTCTCTGGTAGTACCAGCAACATCTGTAACAATATACCTCTCTTCACCAATTAAAGCGTTTATAAAAGAAGACTTACCGGCATTTGGTCTACCAACTACAGCAAACCTTGGCAAATCATCATTTTCTGTTTCTTTTTCTGGCAATACTTTTACAACTGCATCTAATAAATCTCCGGTACCACTACCGTTAATACTAGCAATAGTAAAATAATCTCCTAAACCTAATGAATAAAATTCTACGGCATCCTCTGCTCTTTTAGCATTATCTACCTTATTAACTACTAAAAAAATAGGCTTATCTACTCTGCGTAACAACTTAGCAACATCTTCATCCATACCAGTTACACCAGACTCTACGTCTACCATAAAGACAATGGCATCTGCCTCATCTATAGCTAATTCTACTTGTTTATCAATTTCTGCTTCAAAAACATCCTCACTTCCTAATACGTACCCACCAGTGTCTATTAGAGAAAACTCAACCCCATTCCAATCACTTTTACCGTAGTGACGATCTCTTGTAACACCACTTACAGCATCTACAATTGCTTCTCTACGTTGAATTAATCTATTAAAAAAAGTGGACTTCCCTACATTTGGTCTTCCTACGATGGCAACAATAGCACTCATTCTCTTTTATTTTTTTGCAAAAGTACTATTAATATCTGAAGAAAAACAGTATCTTTTTGTTTACTATCTATTTACATAATGAAAACTTTACCCAACAACCTTGTTTTACGACCCAGATTTGTTCTAAAATTAAACTTATCTAGCTCTTCAATTTTAAATGAATTTGAACAAGCTACTAGCAACAGTATAAATTGCCAAAGGTTAGATATGCATTTGTATTTAAAAATAAAACCTAAAAACATTCATTTTTGGTCTCCTCAGCTTCATTTAGAGGTAGAAAACATTAACAAAGACAACTGCAAAATATATGGTGTTTTTGGACCAAACCCATCTCTCTGGACATTTTTTATGTTTATTCATTTTAGTGTTGCTATTGCATTTTTAGTTTTTGCTGTTTGGGGATACACCAACTGGTCTTTAAACAAATCTTACTTTTTACAGTTAACATCTGTATTTTTTATGGCTGTAATATGGGTGTCGCTCTATATTTTTGGTCGTATAGGAAAACAAAAAGGTAAGCCACAAATGAAAGAACTTTATAGCTTTATGCAGCAAACTATTAACAATTACTCCTCACAAAAAAATCCTTAACAACTACAAAAATGTAGTATTAAGGATTTAGTGTTTGTAGAATATAAATTATACTTATTTAACCTCGTAAATAGATACAGTGTTAGAAACCTCATTGGTAATTATCACTAAATTTTCTCCAGACGGACTATCATCTGCAGATACCGTTAGTAAGCCTTCAGGTGCTACATCACTACCATTAAAAATCCAGTGTACATATTCTGGTGCCGCTGGGTTACTAATATCATAAACCATTACACCACCTGTACGCTCTAAACCAACAAATAACAAGGTAGCATCTTCAATTTTTAAAGTTGCAACCGATTCTGGTTCAGCTCCTTTATCATCACTTCTACCATCTGCCTCGCCTTCATCTGCATTAAAATAAGCAGGATTAACTTCTAACGTTTTTCTTCCAATAGCATCTCCACTATCATAAACTAAAGAACCATCTGTATTCCAAATTGTAAAAGATCTTGCTCCGTAAGAATATAGCTCATCAAAATCACCATCGTTGTCTGTGTCACCATTTGCCGTAGTAATTTTAAGTCTGCCTAAATTTTCATCTAACTGAAGATCTGCTGCATTAGGAAAAACTGTAGGATCTAAAGTTACATCCTTAACACGCTCTTCTTCAGAATACCCATCATAATCTCTAGAGTCACCTTCATTAGCAGAAATAATATAACCTGCTCCGTTTATAGATGCATACGTTATAGCATCTGGCATATAAAAACCTTTTACTGGCCAGTTTTTAAAATTACCAACAATATCATCTTTATTACTAGCATCTAACATATTATCTGCTAGCATATGGTCTTTTATGCCTAAACCAAAAACCTGAGTAATACTTTTAGAGTTTAAGTTAACTACAGCTATACCATTATTTTCTTGTAAAGAAACGTAAGCAAACCTACTGTCTTTAGAAACCGCTACATACTCTGGCTCTATATCTTGTGCAACAGTTGCACCAGGACCAAATACTCTAAAATTATCACCTATGTTTTGATTGTTAAAACCAGCAAAACCTAATTGTACAACTTCATTCTTTTTTAAATCTACAACAGTTATAGACCCTTCTGGATCTACAGTATAATCATCATTTGGCTCCCCTTCATTAGCAGATATAATGTAATTACCATCTGGACTAAAAGTTACCATATCTGGTAAAGCACCAGTTGTATAGGTGTTTTCTAAAGATTGTGTATCTGTATTATAAATTGCAATTTGTCCGTTTGCTTGTTTATTAGCATTCTCTACTGCAACAGCCAACAAACCATTATAAGTAGCCACACTATTTGGTGTGCCTGTTAATGCTATAGAGTTTAATTTAGATGGCGACTCAGGAGAAGATATATCCCAAACAGATACCTCATTATTATTAGGATTTACAACAAACAGTTTTTTAGAAACCTTATCATAGGCACTAATTTCTGCAAAACCTTCATCTCCGGTTCCGTTGGTAAAACCACCTACTCTGTTAAATGTTAAGGCAGATGTGTCTATAGGAGTATCACCGCCACTGTTATCGTCTTTATCACAAGAAACAAATAGCGCAACAAATAATGCGGCGCTTAATACATATTTTTTCATTTTCTGGTTGATTATATAGTTCTCCCAAAAATGATAATGTAATATAACTTTATTGTAAACTTAAAAACAAAGAAAGGTTAGCTTTTAGCCTTTATTGTAACCAAAACGTTTTAACTGGTTATTATTAAAAATTAACACCAAAGCTAACTCCAAAAGATTTTACAGTTAATGACCTCGGAATCTCATCTGCCACACCTAACAATGGTTTTGAACCTTCTAACCGGAAAAAATTCTGTTCAAAAAATAAGTGCAATACCATATTATATGACTTTTTTTGAGAAAAAGGCACTCCTAATCCTAACCTAAAATTATTTCCTTTATTAAATTTATCGCTGTTTAAACTAAAGTTATTGGCATCAAGTAAATAAACGTATACTTCATCTTTATTTACGAAATAATACTTTAAAACTCCGCCTAGTTTTAAAAAAGAATAATTGGGTTTTAATTGTGTTTGAAAACCTCCCAAAGCACCTATACTTAGTTTTTTAAATAAAAAGTAATTTACATCTAACTGTAAACCATACGACCGGAGTAAAAAACCATCATATTCATAGTCTTCATCATAAAAGACATTTTCTGAATTTTTGTAAAAATATTCGCTTTTCCCAGGAAAAACTAAATCTACCTGAGCTGATTTTGACCATTTAGACTGGGCAAACATACTATTAATACCAAAAATTAATGGCAATATAAATAGTAATGCTTTACTGTGTATTATTCTTTTAACCCTCATAATATTATTAACCACTATAATATTACAAACGTAAGAATTTTCAACCTAAATACTAGCCTTTATTGTAACCAAAACGTTTTAACTGGTTTGCATTGCTACGCCAATTTTTATTTACTTTAACGTAAAGCTCTAAGTGTACTTGCTTGTCAAAAAACTTTTCTAAGTCTTTACGTGCCTCTACACCTACTCTTTTTAAAGCAGAACCTTTGTGACCAATAATAATACCTTTTTGCGAATCTCTTTCTACCATAATTACGGCACGCATTCTAATAATATCTTCGTCTTCAAAAAACTCTTCTGTATCTATTTCTACAGCGTAAGGAACTTCTTTTTTATAAAATTGAAGTATTTTTTCTCTAATAGTTTCGTTTACAAAAAAACGTTCTGGCTTATCTGTTAACTGGTCTTTAGGGTAGTACGCAGGAGACAGTGGCAACAGCTCTATAATTCTAAGAAAAACCTCTTTTACATTAAAGTTCATTAAGGCAGAAATTGGGTGTATTTCTGCAGTTGGCAATTGCTCTTGCCAATATTGTACTTGCTCCTCTAGTTTTTCTTGCTCAGAGGCATCAATTTTATTTAATAATAATAGTACCGGTATTTTACTATTTTTCAACTTATTAAAAAACGCTTCATCTTTTAATGCTTTTTCTCCTATTTCTACCATATAAATAAGAATATCAGCATCTTCAAAAGCAGTCTTCACAAAATCCATCATAGAACTTTGCAATTCATAAGCTGGTTTTATAATACCAGGTGTATCAGAAAGTATTACCTGAAAATCATCACCATTAACAATACCCAAAATACGGTGTCTTGTAGTTTGTGCTTTAGAGGTAATAATAGACAGTTTTTCGCCCACAAAGGCGTTCATTAAAGTAGATTTACCCACATTTGGGTTTCCTATAATATTTACAAATCCGGCTTTATGAGTCATTTTACTATTTTATCATTTAAAATGCAAAGGTACACTATTGTACGGCTTTACTATAATGCAAACCCTAAAATTAAGTATAATATAATTGTAATAATACCACCAATTAATGCATATGGTAACTGCGTATTTACGTGATCTATATGGTCACTGGCAGAAGACATTGACGATATTATAGAGGTGTCTGATATTGGTGAACAATGATCACCAAAAATACCACCACCTAAAGTTGCTGCAATTACAAGCGTTATAGGTGCTTGGTGCACCTCTGCCATTGGTATTGCTATAGCCATCATTATTGCAAATGTACCCCATGATGTACCTGTAGAAAATGCTATAAAAGAGCTAATTACAAATATTATGGCTGGTAAAAACTCTGGAGACAACCAGTCTTTAGACCATTCTGCTACAAATTTACCTGTACCCAACTCGTTACAAGCATCGCCAATTGCAAATGCCAATAACATAAGTAATGCTAATGGCATAAGCTCACTAATACCTTTTAAAACCAAGTCTATCATTTCTTTGGTTTTCATTATTTTTTGAGACCTGTACAACACCATTGCCACCAAAATAGCGGTTAATACAGCGTATAACACAGAAGAAGATCCAGAGCCTTGACCAATTGCTTTAAAAATATGGTCTGATGTTGATACAGCATCTGTAACATTACCCCAACCAGTGTACACCAAATTTATTGGCATCATAAACACCATTGTAGCCAAAGGAATAATCATATTATACGCCTTTGCTTTAATACCCTCTTTAGGTGCTAACGAAGTAACCTCACTAGATAACATAGGTTTAGAATTGTCGTTTAAAAGCTTACCTGTTTCTAGTGTTCTTTTTTCTGCTTTGGCCATAGGACCAATATCTTTTTTAGACACAATTACAATTATTACTATTGCAATGGCTAAAATGGGATAAAAATTATACGCTACAGATGATAGCATTAACCCAAACGGATTGTCTAATCCTTGTGTCACCAACAAGCCCATAATAAAAGCTCCCCAGGCATTAAAAGGGATTAATATAGATGATGGCGCAGAACTAGAATCTGCTATATACGCTAGTTTTTCTCTTGGTATTTTTAGTTTATCAAAAACTGGTCTGTACAACGTACCAACCGTTAAAGAGCTTATACTGGTTTCTACAAATAACAAAATACCTGTAAGTAATGCTAGTAACTGTACAATTACTCTGCTGTAGCCTTTTTGTTTTTTCTCGAAATACGCAATTACTTTGTTAAGCTGATTTATAAAGCCCTCTACTCCTTTTGAGTACTGAATAAATAAGAGCAACGCACCCACCAAGGCACTAAACATTATGGTTCTTGTATTCCCTTCTGACTTAAATACATTTACCATACCTTCTATGGCGCTTAAAGTACCCGTTAAAAAGTTCCAATCGTTTATAATTATCCACGAAAACCAAATACCAAAAAGCAACGCTATGTATACTTGTTTGGTACGTAATGCTAGTACAATTGCAATTATTGGAGGTAATATTGATAGCCAACCGTAATTATCCATAAAAAATAGGTTTAGTAAAGGTTTTATAAAACGTTACAAAATAGTAAGATTTTATAGAATACTAGCTGTTTTAGGCGTCAAAAAACACACTTAAAAAATGCTAAATAAATATTTTTTAGAATTATTTTGATTTTGGCTTGTTAGATAGAAAAAAGGTTGTATATTTGCAGTCCGAAATATGACAGTCAGCAGTTATGAACTGAAAGTTAAAAGCTAAGTTGTTTATTTTGGAAACGCAAATCGCGGGATAGAGCAGTAGGTAGCTCGTCGGGCTCATAACCCGAAGGTCACTGGTTCGAGTCCAGTTCCCGCTACAAAGTTTAAAAGCTTCACAGAAATGTGAAGCTTTTTTTATGCGCTAAATTTAAATAGGCACTTCTACTCTATTATTTTATTTTACACATACTTTCTATTTACACTTAAAATAGAAAAGTTACTCACCATTAATTTTATACCATTTATAAATAATTAATGCCCAATTACACATATCTGTAATTACAATAAAAAAAATAGTTTTACATTGTAAGAAAAAATTAAGCGCTAAAAATAGAAATATGCGTTTATTACACCAATATGGGTGAATAAACGCAATAAATTGCGTTTACTCACTAGTTGCCAGTAATTATGAAAGACCGACAAACAGCAGGACTATTAGCAATATTTTTAGGAACATTAGGAGTTCATAAATTTTATCTTGGACAAAACCTATATGGAATTCTATTTTTATTACTAATAATTTTATTTCCTCTTGGAACTATAATAAGTGTTATTCAGGGGATAATTTGGTTAACACAATCAGATGAAAAATTCAATGCTAAACACGGATTTTCTGATTCTAACACGACCCAAACTATTGTAGAATCATCTTCTTCTTTTATTAATTCTAACTTGGTAAAAGCAAAAAAATTCACTCAAAAGAATATTAGTAAATCATATTTAACTGGTTGCACCTGGGCATTGGCAAGTGAAACAGACAATATCCAATATATTTTTAGAGACAACAACAGTCTTCTCATATCAAAAAATGGACTTGTTGACAAAAGAACTTACGAATTGATAATTGACAACAATAGTATCCTTATTAGCGACAATGAAAAAACAGAATTGTACAATATTGTGTTAGTACAAAATGATTTTTTATTCTTAAACAAAGTTTCCGAAAATAGAATTTTGAGATTTGCAAATCAAACAAAATTCAAAGACCTACTAAAGGCGGAATTCATAAAAATGGTCAATGAAATTGAAAAAGAGTATAACAGGAAATCGACATCTAACAATGTACTATATAGCTATCGTGATGAAAACGGAGGTCGAGTTGTAACAGAAGTCGACTTGAACGACGAAACTTTGGACAAAACCACAAGAGAAAGGGCGATTTTACAAAATCAGATTAGGGAAGATTCAAATAAAAGATATAATTCAGACCCTGAATATAAAAATGCAGTTGACAATGTCATTAATAATATGGTTTCCGGGAATGTTAATCGACAAAAAGACCTTTCGTTAGATACTAAATTTTACTATATGGAAAGAGGTACTACATTTGGACCAATTACTGGGAAAAAATTAATTTCTTTAGTCAATAATCAACAGATTAATAAAAACTGCTTTGTTCGACAAGAATCTGAAAACGGCTTTGAAAAAAGAGCTTACGAAATAGTTGAATTAATAGAAAAATAACTACTGGCAACAATAGATATAAACAACTGCTATTACAGGTTTTTCGAGAGGTTTTTGCTTATTTACAAAGTACGCCAAATTTTTTATTTGGTTATATTTATAAAAGAAAATTAAACATAAAAATAAAAAATTCGGCTCGTGCTAAATCCGAAAAGTTAGTGTCTATTTAGACGCTACGTTTCATACACAAGACCGTTAACACACATTTAAAACCACTGTTGGGAAGAAAATAAAAAAGAGAATGACTAATAAGGAATATAAAGATATTGATGATTTGCTAAAATGGATGTCTAATGGTAATTTATGCGGCACAAATAAAGATTTATCTGATTTAAGAAGAAAGTCTATTAACTATTGTAAATCAATGGGGTTTATACAAGTTAGAGTAAAAAACCAATTTGAGTTAAGCAAAAAAGGATATGATGTTATAAACGCTAATGGTTTAAAAAATTACTCATATAAAAATAATGAGAATAAAAATTTAGAAACGGAACTAAAAAAGTTGCAAATAGATAATTTGAAATATGAAAAAACTATAAGAAGTCTAAAAGAACAATTATTAGTCATAAACTTAATAAAAGCCTACAAATGGTATATAGGATTCATAATAGCCATTGGGATATTTTTAGGATATTTCCTTTCGTTACTAATAAGATAATAGGTAGTACAAAAGCTACCCAAGCAAAGAAAGTTTTACATTTATCATTAATTCTAATTAAATTATTATCTCTTGCCAAAATAACAAAAGTTAAAAAACGTTTGGCAACAAAGTACTGTGGTAAAAACTCATAAACTTTAAAACAGGTTCTATGAGCTTTTTTTATGCGCTAAATTTAAGTGGGCACTTCTACTCTATAAAATAAAAAATCAATGTTTATTTTTGTTTTTAATTAAGTAAAGATAAATTTGCTTTATGGAAGACCAGTTACAGTTACTAAGACAACATTTTGAAGAAATCGTTTCTTTAACTGATGAGGAGTGGAACTTTATACAATCGCACTTTGAATTTAAAAGTCTTAAAAAACACCAATTCTTAATACAAGTGGGGCAACCTGTAGATTTTGAATATTGGATTATCAAAGGCTTGGTAAAAGCGTATTCCATAAACGAAAAAGGCAAAGAACACATTCTTCAATTTGCTATGGAAAACTATTGGGTGAGCGACCATTGTGCTTTTCAGCATCAAGAACCAGGTACTATTTTTGTAGATTGTCTTGAAGATTCTGAGTTTTTCTGTTTGTCTTTAGAGAACAGGGAAAAAATTTGTTTTGAAGTGCCTGCCGTTGCCAACTTTTTCAGAATTAAATCAAACCACGGTTACATCAATCTGCAACAAAGAATCTTGTCTTTGCTTACAATGACAGCAGAAAGTAGGTATGAGTATCTATTAAACAAACTTCCGAAATTAATACAACGCGTTCCTAAAAAATTAATAGCTTCTTATTTAGGCGTATCCAGAGAGACTTTAAGTCGTTTTAACAGCTAAAAGTGACCTAAATCACTTTTCAATATTGATGTACATCACAAAAAATCCGTGATGTATGTCCTCGCACACCCCTTTGTTTTCATAGAATTTTGTATCGAACAATTAAATACAATATACTATGAAAACTAAAACAATACAGGGCTCCCAAACGGTAGCCAAAAAGAAGAGTCTACCAGCAGCATTATGGGCATTGACCATAAGTGCATTTGCCATAGGAACAACGGAATTTGTAATTGTAGGTTTATTATCTACCGTTGCAAGTGACCTAGGCACATCATTAACGTCAGCAGGATTATTAGTTAGTCTGTACGCCATTGGTGTTGCTATTGGTGCACCCATTTTAACTGCCTTAACAGGTAAAATTCCAAGGAAACAATTACTAATGGGTATTATGTTACTATTTATAATTGGTAACGGTTTAGCAGCTATCTCACCAAGTTTTGAGTTGTTGCTATTATCTAGAGTCGTAACAGGTTTTGCTCACGGTGTATTCTTTTCTATTGGGTCCACCATTGCTGCTAGTTTGGTTCCAAAAGATAAGCGAGCAACTGCCATTTCTATAATGTTTGCAGGTCTTACTGTGGCTATTGTAACTGGTGTGCCTTTAGGAACATACATTGGTCAGAATTTTGGATGGAGAGCTACTTTTATTGGTGTTGCCCTTTTAGGATTAGTAGGTGCAATAGCTAGTTTAACTTTGGTTCCTAAAAACATCAAACAATCGGCTCCATTACGTCTTATAGACCAATTAAAAGTGATTAAGAATCCGTCTATTTTATTGGTGTTAGCCATTACTGCATTTGGTTATGGTGGTACGTTTGTCACTTTTACCTACTTAACTCCGCTGTTAGAAGAAGTAACTGGTTTCTCTTCAAATATGACTAGTGTATTCCTTTTAATTTATGGTATTGCCATAGCAATAGGAAATATTATTGGTGGTAAAGTATCTAACAATAAACCAGGCAAAGCATTATTAGTAATGTTTGCGTTACAAGCCATCGTATTGTTTGTGTTATACTTCACAGCTTCTAGTCAGAGTTTTGCTATAGTAACCTTGTTTTTTATGGGAATATTAGCCTTTTCAAACGTACCTGCATTGCAATTATACGTGGTGAAAATGGCGGAAAAACACTTACCAGGAACCGAAGATGTAGCATCTGCCTTAAACATTGCAGCTTTTAACGTCGGTATTGCTATTGGTGCCTATGTAGGCGGAATGGTTGTAGAATCGAGCTTAGGTATTGAAGCGACTCCTTGGGTAGGTGGTATTCTAGTAATTGTGGGATTCTTGTTAACCTTAGTTTTATTCAAAAAAGAAAAAATATAAATAAGGATATTTTAGGTAATGAAAAAGTAGAGGAAGACCTTATTATTGTTTTAAAAAACGATGGAGAAATAACATCTTACGACCTAGAAACTTTACACCAGAAATGGAATATTAAGTTTACAGATAGCTCTTATAATAAAATGAGGAATCAGTTTAAAATTGAAAACTCTATTTTATATGCTACTAGTACACAGAAAGAAATTATTGCGGCTAATGTAAATGATGGTAGTCATTACTGGAAAACAGAAATTGGTATGCACTCTGGCGTAGATAAGAGGTATGTAATTAGTGGTCAGCATTTACCAATACAAGGAAATTTAATTTTTTTAGCTTCTAACAACAAACAATTATACGCTTTTAACAAATATACAGGAGACAAAGTATGGAACTACAAACTACAGTTTCCTTACAATAACTATACGCCTGTTTTAAACAAAGAGAATCTTGTAATATCTAACGCGCCTTATGTGTACTCTTTTAAATCACAAACAGGACAAGCCATTTGGCAAAGAGGTTTTGGTAATACTCCTATGTATTCTTTAATGCAGATTGATGATAAAAAAGCTTACGTTGCTAACGAATATAATAAAGTATATGCTCTAAATATTGACGATATGGCGTCTATAGCTTGGGAATACCAAACCGAGGGTAAATACGCTAATATAGATAGTAACACTATACTAGACGGTGGAAATTATTATTTTGCATCTGAAACAGATAGTAAAACATTAGATGTTATTGCTTTAAATAGTGATAATGGAGAACTAATATGGAAAACTAGTTTAAACATTGAGGGTGATGATGTTAGGTACTTTAGCAAATACAATAACTATATTTTTGGTTTTACAAAAGCAGACGACAATGCTTTTTTTATGTTAAACGCTACAGATGGTAAACAGTTAAAAATAAGACAGCCTAAAGAGAAGATATTATCTAACATTTTTGTTTATAATGGTGACTTGTCATTTTTAACAAAAAACTATTTTGTAACCTACAACCTTAAAGCAAACAAGTACACTTACAAAGATATTAAGCTTAAATATGAGGTTAATGATGCTTTTAATTTATATTTTGAAATTGTAAAAGCTAATTAATTATTTACATAAACCTATTATTAAAAAAGAAAGACAGTATCATTGTTATGATACTGTCTTTCTTTTTTAGCTATTAATTCTCCTTTTATTTACGTGCAGATGGCGGAACAGATGGTCTAACCTCTACTTTGCTTGGTAAGGTTCTAGGGTTCATACGTATTAAATCTACTACCATTTGACCTATGTCTTCTGGTTGAATTTTCCAAGCATCTGCATCTGTAGGTGTGTGTCCGTTAAAATACGTAGCTACAGAACCAGGCATAATAGTAGTTACTTTAATATCATACGGTCTTAAATCTAACATAATTGCTTGTGAAAAACCAACTACACCAAATTTACTAGCGTTATATGCGGCTCCGTTTTCAAAAAAATTGGTACCTGCTAAACTAGATATTGTAAAAATGTATCCTTTAGACTTTTTAAGTGCTGGTATTGCTGCCTTAACTGTGTTAAAAACACCAGTTAAATTAATATCTATAACCGAGTTCCAGTCTTCTGCACTCATTTCATCTATAGGAGAAAACCTCCCTACTCCTGCATTTGCAATACAAAAATCTAAACCACCCCATTTGTCTACAACTTGCTGTATAGCTTTTTCTTCATCTGCTAAGTTCCTAACATCAGATTTAATAATTAAAACCTCTGCATCTCCTATTGTTTTTAAGTGTTTTTCTGTCTCAACTAAATCGTTCTGTGTTCTAGCAGTAATAGCTACACTAACTCCTTCTTTTAGCAACGCTTCTGCTATTCCTAATCCAATTCCTTTAGATCCGCCTGTTATGTATGCTGTTTTTTTCATTTTAAATTATTTATAATTATTTCTAAAATTAAGAAGAAATTCTGTTTTATTCTGTGGTATAATAATCCATAACAAAAACATCATCTATTAGCTAACCTATATTTTTTATAAGTGCTAAATGTTCTTTATGAACTAAATATACCTCTAGTGTTTTTTCATCTTTAAAAGTAAGCATAAAACTATGGGTAAACCCTTTATTTATTATAGTAACTAATAACTTAATAAATACAAAGAATTCATCAAGTTAATTTCTTTTACATTTCCCTTTATTTTAAAAATATAGTCTTTTAGAAAAGAAAAGAAACCGTTTAGAAAAATTTTTAAATACATAAGCGCAGCACTTTTACATTTGCTTTCATATACCAGTAAACCTATTTAAAAACCAAAAAATAAAACCAAATGAGAAAAAAAATTACAGCGTATACAAGTGTTATAGTTTTTATGCTAATTAGTATAATAAGTTGTAGTAAAGATGAAGAAATTTTACCTGCAGAATTTTCTATTGATGAAACTATGTTTGATTATGCAGGTGTTATGGTAACTGAATTTTCATCAAAGAGTTTTACCATAACTAATACAGGAGGTAGAGATTTAGAATTAACTTCTTTTTCATTAACAGGAGATGCCTCTGCAGATTTTTCAACAAATGCTTCAGAAAATTCATTGTCAGCAGGAGATAGTTACGTGTTTGATGTAGTTTTTGAGCCGCAATCAGAAGGAGAAAAAAACGCAGACCTTGTTATATTAACTAATGATGGAAAAAAAACTATAAACTTAACAGGTATAGCATCTCCTCAGTTAGTGGCTGCTGCTACTTTGAGTACTACAAACATTGATTTTACCAATGTAGAAATAGGAGCATCGAGTTCTTTACCATTTACAATTACAAGTACTGGAGATAGTGATTTAGAAATAATTGGATATTCTTTTTCTGGAGCTAATGCAAGTGATTTTACTACAAACGGAACAGCAACAACAGTAAGTCCAAACCAAACTTCAGATGTTTCGGTAACTTTTACACCGCAATCTGAAGGTGTAAAATCTGCTGTGTTAGCAATAGAAACGAATGCAGGAACTTTTAATGTTGCTGTTGAAGGAAATGGAACTGCGCAACCAATGCCTGTTATTTCTTTAGACAACACTTCATTAGATTTTGAAGATGTTGAACTAAATACGGATAATGATTTAATATTGGTAGTATCAAATACTGGATCTGCAGATTTAGTTATTACTAATTTTACGTTTAACGGAACAGATGCGTCTCAATTTTCAGTACAAAACGTAGTTACACCTTTAACCATTGCTGCAGGAACCAATACATCAGTAACTGTACAATTTAGTCCAACTTCTGAAGGAGCAAAATCTGCGGTATTAGTTATAGATTCAAATGTGGCAGATGCTTCTGTAAGTTTAACAGGTACAGGAATTGCAGCAGCTACTTCTGTGATGCAGTTTAGTGAATCACCAATTAGTTTTGGAAATGTAGCCGTAGGACAAGAGTTGTCTAAAAACATTACAATTTCTAATACAGGTACTGCAGATTTAGAGATTACTAATGCAAATGTTATTGGAGGTAGTTCTGCATCATCTTTCACAGTAATAGGAGGAACAAGTTCGTTAATTAGAACAATTGCTCCTGGAGGTAGTTATACATTTGAAGTAAAGTTTACTCCAAGTTCAGAAGGTTTTGCTTCTGGTTCTATTAGATTTAGTAATAATTCTAGTGAAAATGAAGTGTCTTTACCAATGAATGGAACAGGAACAGCGCCAGCACAACCTGCAATTGCATTTAGTGAAACAGGATTAAATTTTGGAGACGTTACAGTTGGCAACTCAGGAACCGATTTAACTTTTGATATTCAAAATAATGGTCAAGGAAATTTAGAGGTAAGCACTATTAGAATTAACGGAGCTAACGCAAGTGATTTTAGTTTAATTAATGTGTCTGCACCACAAACTGTAATGACAAACGGTTATTATACTGTTAATGTTAGATTTACACCACAAAGCGTAGGCCAAAAATACGCACAAATTGTTGTAGAAAGCAATGATCCTACAAAACCTAATTATGGTATTATAGCTCAAGGAAATGGATTACAAGCTACTACAGGTACTATTGTTAATATACCAGATGCTAACTTTAAAGCAGCATTAGTAGGGAATTCATCAATCAATACAAACGGAGATGGTGAAATTCAAGTGTCAGAAGCTCAAGCTTTCACGGGTGAAATTAGAGTAGACGGATTAAATATTTTAGATGTAACGGGTTTGGAGGCTTTTGTGAATATTACACAGTTTCATGCAGAGAATAATTCGTTAACAAGTATAGATTTAAGTCAAAATACAGCAGTAACAAGGTTAACCTTAAAAGGAAATAGTTTAACAGCCTTAGATCTTTCTGCTAATTTAGCACTAGAAACTATATTAATTCAGCAAAATAGTATTAGTACAATAGATTTAACAAATCATTCTAGCTTAGTGAACTTTCAATGTGGAGACAACAATATTTCTACGCTAGTGTTACCTACTACTGCAAACGGTTTAAGAACTTTATATTTAGAAGAAAATCAAATTAGTACGTTAGATGTTTCTATGTATCCAGATTTAAGAACACTTGTTGCGTATAATAACAACTTGTCAAGTATGGATATTTCTAATAATTCAAGAGTAATCTCATTGCATGTAAGAAATAATAATTTAACAAGTTTAAACGTAGCAAATGGTAATAATGTAAATTTCATTTATATGGTTGCAGATGGAAATGCTAACTTAACGTGTATTCAACATGATGCAGGTTTTGATCCTTTAAATCCACCAAATACTACAGCAAATCAATGGTCAAAGCCAAGCGGAGCCTCTTGGAGTACTACTAGCTGTCAATAAACAAAATTTACTAAATATACAGAAGTTGCCTGTAGTTACAGGCAACTTTACTCAACTAAATATGTTATTATGAAACTTACAACATCAAAAATAATATGTCTATTTTTTTTGGGTTTTTTAACGCAATTTTCTGCACACGCGCAATTTGGAAATATGCTTAAAAAAGCTAAAAAAAATATAGCTAAAAAGGCAGAAAATAAAATAAGCGCTAAAAACAGTACTAGCGACTCTAATAGTCAGACCAATTCAGAAGAAAAAACATCATACACAGACGAAGAATTTAAACAAGAACTAGCTAAAAAGTACCCTAACGATAAGGAAAAGCAAGAGTACTATTTTAAAAAGTATAAAGAATACCAACAAAAACAAACCGCAGAAAAAGAAGCTTTATTAGCTAAAGAAAATAGTAAAGGAACGGTTGTGAGTGAAATTCCTTCCCCGGTAGAAAGTAGTGAAGATGATAAATTTAAAGACAATCAAATTTATGTGTTAAACAGAACAAAGTTTAAAAAAATACCTGCTTATGATGGTGGTTTTTCAGATAAAATGAAACTGTCTGGTTACTACCATTTATCACAATATTTTGTTAGAAACCCTGCAAACCATTTTGATAGTGACCCAGGTGATATTTATGAAGGTTTTTCTTTAGAATACAACCCTGAATCTTATGAAGTAAACGCATATTTTTCTGCCGATAAAAAGCGTTACGGTGTGGTTCCTGAACAGTATAGAAAATCTGCTAATAAAGGAAATATTCAGTTTCAGTTTGGTATGGGAGACGGACCAGAGTGGACCAATGCCAACGTGCTTTTACTTGAACCGGGTGTACTATTAATTGGAGCAGAAGTGTATCATAAAAATGATGAAGAAGGACATAAATGGATGAATAACGCACAACCACAACAGTTTGTTATTGCAGCTAAAAATCCTGATTTAATAAAAAAGTATTATAAAAACCCAGAGGTAACTTCTAAGGCAACTTTTGCAAAGTTTGATGATTTACGTAAAGACTGGTTAGGAGCAAAGTTAAATAGTGTAACAATGCCAGTAAAAGGAAGTTTTGATAAAAACTCAGCAATTAAAACTGCAGCTGTAAGTGGATTAAATACATACTATGGTAAAATGAGTATGAAAAACTTATATCAATACATGACATCTAATAAATGGTCTACTGTAAAACATAAAGTAACAGGCGTGCCTTTATATCAATGGTCGGTTGGTGCTGTTATACAAGAAAATAAAAGTGGGAAATGTATGCTAAACCAATTTATTGTAAGAAGAGATTATACTGGTGGTGGCAACTACGGAAATCCGTATTTTAACGGAATAAACCGCGGTAGTATTAGAGCACCATATGGAGATTATGTAAAGTGTGATGCAAGGCCAAATAATTAAATACTAACAATTAAAAGCAACTAATTTTTAGATTTATATTTTAAAAGAAAAGGCGGTGATTTGTTTATATTGCAATACCGTCTTTTTTTTTGACATAGTTTATATTTTGTGAAAAATTACCTTTACATACTAGTTTTTATCTTTTTTTGCAACAGCATAGCTTTTGCTCAAGATCCTTTTTTTACCCATTTTGGATCTAATGAAGGTTTGGTTGCTTTAGCTAATTTTAATGTAGTTCAAGATGATCAAAATTTAATTTGGATTGGAAGTGAAAAGGGTTTGTTTTACTATGACGGAAAACAATTTACCTTGGTTAAAAATGAAAAAGCCACAACTAAAGGTATTTTTAATTTACAAAAAGATGAAAACGGAAACCTATGGTGCTCCACAATATCTGGACATATTTATAAGGTTAAGAATAAAAAATTAGTTTTATTTAAAGACTTATCTTCAGAATTAAAAGGAGCTTTTGCTCATTTATGTATTCTCAAAAAAAATATTTTCTTTCTTTCGCAAACAGAGAGCTTTCAGTTAGACAAACAGACTGCTGAAATCAAAAAAAAACTCAATACCAAAGTATCAAAAGTTATTAAAATAAATAATGGGTTTTATTATTATAACATTAATTCTGTAAATACTTTAACGTTAGTAGAAGAAATTAATAATGAAATACAAACCACCATACTAAAAGAAAATAAACAATTTGACTTTGGTAAATTCCAAACTCTAAAATTATTTAATAATGCTGCTTTTGTAAGAGATAGCGACAAAAAAGTATTTTTAATTAAAGCAAAAACTAAAGAGTTAGAATCTATTACACTACCAAAAACAGTACAACAATTACAGATCTACACATCTAAATTAATTGGTAATACTACCTGGTTATTAACCTCAAAAGGCATTGTACAATTAGTTAAAAATAAAACCGGTTTTATTGTTAAAAATCATTTTTTAAAACAATACCAAATTACAGATTTACAGGTTGATAACGAAGGTAATTATTGGTGTACAACATTATACAACGGCGTTTTAGTAATGCCAAATTTAGCAGTAACTAAACACTATGTTTTACCCAAAGACGATGATATTATTTTTGTAGAAAAAGCATCCGAAAATATTTTATTACTTGGTACGCAAAAAGGATATTTTGTAGTCTATAACATTAAAGAAAAATCTTTTAAAAAAATAGAAATACCTAATTCACGACCGGTGAATAGAATTTATTACAATTCGGCTTCTAAAAAAGCTTTTATAAGTACTAACGGAACCAATAGTTATACCTATTCTTTACATGATGAAAAGTTAGTTACATTAAAAACGGAATTTACTACAGCTAAGGGTTTTGCTGAAATAAATAAGGATTCATTACTATACCTTTCTTACAGAGGTGTTTTGCTTTATAACAATATTCAAAAGAGCACAATGCACCAGGAAATAGCCACAAAACGCCCAATAAGTGTGCATTATGACACAAATAGTAAAAAATCTTACATTAGTTATATAGATGGAACGGTTTCTTACAATCATCAATTTAAAACTACACCTGTTTATTATAATAAAAAACCAATAATATTCTCTAATTATACATCAACAACTCACAATGTTTGGGCCTTGTCTAATAATAAATTATATCATTTAAATAATGCTCAAATAAAAGATAGCATAACTGCAAAAGAGGGTTTGCTAAATTCTCAAATTCAAGGAATTTTAGGTGTTGATAATCAAATTTGGATTGTTACAGAAAAAGGAATTCAAAAATTTAATGAAGCAACCAGAGAAATTACCACCATTAAATTAAAAGATGAAAACTCTATAAAATTTAAACAACCTATTTATGCCAACAAATCGTTATGGATTCCTGGAAACAATTACTTGTGCGTAATAAATAATGATGGCGAGGATTTATTTAAACAAAATAAAATTCCTAACGCATATATTAGCGAGGTTACCGTTGGAGGAGAACCTTCTCCTTATAAAACATCTTATTTGTTACCATATAATACTAATGACATCACTTTTCTGCTTAGGGCAAATGGTTTTTTAGCAAACAAACAGCTTGTGTTTCAATACAAACTTAAAGGCTATGATGCTAATTGGCAAACTGCAGAGCTTAACGAGGATATTGTAAGGTATATTGGAATACCTTCTGGAAAGTACCAATTTTTAATTAGAAGTAAAGCTTTAAACGGGGATGTTGGTACAATAAGCGAGCCAGTAATTATAAATGTTGAAAAGCCTTTTTGGGATACTTGGTGGTTTTATGCGTTAGCCATAATAGTTGCTGTAATAGGAACAGTTCTTTATTTTAAAATTAAAATGAGAATTAAGGAGGAAGAAGGACAACGAACATTAGAAAAAGTAATTTTAGATAGTAGAATTAGTAAGTTAAAGCTAGAAAACTTGCGCTCTCAAATGAATCCGCATTTTATTTTTAATTCTTTAGGTGCTATCCAAGACTATGTTATGAAGAACGAAAAATATTTAGCTAGTGATTATTTAGTGAAATTTTCTCGTTTAATACGCTTATATCTTGATCATAGCCGACTGAATTCTATTTCTTTAAAGGAAGAAATCAATTCTCTAGAAATATACATTGCTTTAGAACAACTTCGATTTGAAAAAAAGTTTGAAGTACATTTAAATATTGACTCAAAATTACAGCAAGACCAAATACAAGTACCACCATTATTTATTCAACCTTTTGTTGAAAATGCAATAAAACACGGTTTAATTCATAAAAAAAATCCAGGTAACTTATGGATTCATTTAAATCATCTTGCAAGTGATATTATTCAAATAATTGTTGAAGATAATGGAATTGGAAGAAAAAAATCTGCAGAAATAAATAAAAAAAGAAGAGGACATCAATCTTTTGCAGTTAGTGCAACCGAAGAAAGGATAGCTTTGTACAAAAAAGAAAAGTTATTTGTGATTAAGGTAGATTTTAAGGATAAAAAAGATGTAAATAAACAGCCCGCAGGAACTAAAGTAACCATAACCATTAAAAAGTTTTAAAATGAGAGCACTAATTATTGATGATGAAGCTAAGGCTAGGAGTGTTTTACAAACAATGCTTTCTGAATTTTTTACAGAAATAACAGGTATTAAATTAGCTGAGAATTTAATGGAAGGTGTAAAGGTAATTAAGGATTATAAACCTGATATTGTTTTTTTAGATATTGAGATGCCAGAATATTCTGGTTTAGAAATACTTGATTTTATTAATGAACCAATTAATTTTCAATTGATTTTCACAACAGCTTATCAACAATATGCGTTAGATGCGCTTAAATTATCAGCTGTTGATTATTTAGTAAAACCAATAGCAATTGATGAGTTAAAAACAGCCATTCAAAAAGCAGTAGTAAATATTGAGTCTAAAAAGGTATCTTTTCAGTTTGAAGAATTAAAAAAGGCTATACAATCACTTTCTTCACATAAAATAGCTTTAGAAATTCCTGGCGAGATAATTTTTGTATCACATGATGATATTTTATACCTAGAAGCAGATGGAATGTACACTAATGTTTACCTTGCCAACAATAAACAAGAATTGATATGTAAACCATTATCTTATTTTGAAACACAATTAAAAGGAAATCATTTATTTTTTAGATGTCATAGATCTTATTTAATAAATCTGCATTACCTAGAAAAATATGTAAAAAAGGATGGCGACTTTTTACAAATGGAAAATAAAATAGCTATTCCTATTTCTAAAACAAAAAAGCAAGAATTTTTAAAAATAGTAAAAGAGGTGTTTTAGCAATGCCTACGCTATTCCTAATCCAATTCCTTTAGATCCGCCTGTTATGTATGCTGTTTTTTTCATTTTTAAATTATTTACAATTATTTCTAAAATTAATAAGAAATTCTGTTTTATTCTGTGGTATAATAATCCATAACAAAAACATCATCTATTAACGAACCTATATCATTAATAAGTGCTAAATGTTCTTTATGAACTAAATATGCCTCTAGTGCTTTTTCATCTTTAAAAGTAAGCATAAAACTATGGGTAAACCCTTTACTTTTTCCTTCTTTACTATTGTTAATTCCCCATTCAAAATCTATAATCTCAGGAATTTTATTTTTTAACGCTACAAAATTCTCTACTGCCCTATTTACCTCTTTTGGTGTAGCTGCATCTTTATATTTTAAATTTATAACATGTCTAAGTTTTTTGCCATTTTTTGGCTTAAAATTGACTTTATACGCAAACATCTTTTTTACTTTTGGATCTACAGAACCAGATAGAAAAAAGAAATTCTCTTTAATTTTTATTGATGTTAAACCGTAATAAATAGGGTAGTTAGTATCTAACACGCTAGAAGGTTTTAATACGCCATTTGCGTTTAACTTACATAATTGTATACTGTTATCATCACGTGTACCTATTGCTACCAATGCTTCAGAATCATCAATTTTTAATATTTCAATACGTGTTTGTCCTGCTAATTTTGTGGCAGCATTATTAACTAAAACAGAATGAGGAATAAGCTCTCCTGCCTCATTAACTTTAAAAACGCTTACACCATCACCGTGAAAAATAAAATCTTTCTTCTTTATAAAATTACCTCTTTTATAATATTTATGATGTCTATGCCCTACAACAATATAATGGTTACCTCCTAAAGTAACTCCGTTTACAGGATATGTACCTGTTAAGTAACGGTTGGTGGTATTGTCTGCAATGTTATTTATATTTTTAAAATTACCATTGTTAAAAACCTCAAAACTACTAATGCCATTGTCTTGAAAACCACCTGTAATAAGATACGTTTTGCCATTTATTTTATGAGAATACATACCAATTATACCGTCTGTATGTATAAGATCATCATCTGCAAGCGATTGTATATGACTAAGTTTTCCGTTCTTATGTATTTTAAAACAACTTAAACCAGGTGTGCTCTCTAACCCACCAACAAAAAGGTAAAAATTATTTTTTATATGAATAACCTTAAGGGTAATAACTGTGCCTAAATATGTTTCTGGCGTATCGTTTAAAACAAATGCCCTTTGTAAACTTCCGTTATCCTCTATGCTATAAACTTCTACACTGTTGCCTCCTTTATTGCCAACAAACAAATAATCTGTTCCTTTAATATTGTGGGCTACCAAACCTCTTGCTGGTCCTTTTTTATTCTGCAACTCATAAGCACCAACTGGCATTAATTCTCCGGTAGCGTTTAATTTAAATACATTTATAAATGCACCATCTCCCCCAGAAAACACGTAATTAACTCCGTTTTTCTTATAAGTAGTAGCTGTTACTGTGTTGTACTTAGTTGTTTTGTAATCTGTTTGTTCTAAAATGGTAAGGTTACCTTTTGTAAGTTGAGCGTAACCAAGCAGGCAATTACAACTTACAATAACAAAAAATATACTTTTAATCCAATTCATTTTATTTTGTTTTTTTCTCTGTTAATATAGATTTTGCTCCGTAAGTCGCTATTTTATGATCCTCCTCTATTGTACCACCACTTACTCCTATGGCTCCTATTATTTTTCCTTTATTGTTTTTGATAGGAACTCCTCCTGGAAAACTGACTAACCCATTATTAGAGAGTTCTATATTGTAAATAATACCACCTGGTTGGGTAAGTTTACCTAAATCTCCCGTAGCGATATTAAAATAACGAGAGGTTTTTGCCTTTTTTATAGCTACATCTATACTACCTAAAAAAGAATCGTCCATACGTATAAAGGCTTTTAAATTTGCTCCTGCATCTACCACTGCAATATTTACCAAAACTCCCATAGTCTCTGCTTTCTCTTTTGCTGCCAAAACAGCACTTAAAGCATCTTTATCTGTAACATCTGTTGTGTTTTGCGCCACTAAAAAAGGTGAGGTAAAAATTAGGAGTACAAATAAAAGTCTACTGTGTTTTAAAGTTTTTTCTTTTGGTTTAGAGGCAGTTTTATGGTTATAAAAATTCATCATTATTGGTTATTACAGTTACAATAAATGCAAATCTCCATAATGAAAATGAAAAAAAAGTTGAACAAGTTCAACTTTAAAAAAATTATTTTTCGCTTTTTTTAATTTTACTCAAAAACTCGTGTCTAATACCAAGGTAACCTGCTATTTGTTTATCTGTTAATTTTAAAGAAATATCTGGATATGTATTTATAAAATACAAATACCTTTCTTTAGCTGTTAGGGAATGGTTGCGTATTAACCTTCTTTGCCATGATACAATTGCTTTTTGAAACATTATTTTGAAAAGCTTTTCTACAATTGGGAGTGAGTTGCATAATGTCTGCTTGTCTTCTCTACTAATTAACAACACCTTACTATCTTCTAAAGCTTGTATATTTAATTCTGATGGAGACTGATTCATAAAACTATCTATATCCATTAACCACCAGTCTTTTGCTGCAAAATATAAAGTATTATCATTACCATTTTTATCTAATGAAAACACTCTAAAGCAACCTTGTACTACAAAACCTTCAAACTTACAAATGCTACCTTGAGTTAATAAAAACTCTTTTTTCTTTATTTCTTTAGTTGTAAAATAAGAACATATTTGTTCTAGCTCTTTACTAGAAAGGTCTAAGTTTTGTTTTAAATTATCTTTTAATAATTGGTATGGCATCTTTCAAAAAAAATAGTTTTAATGCTTTTTTTATTCACAGCTAATTAAAGGTAGCTAAATACTCTTCTGCATTAGTTAGGTGTGTATTTTGTTTCTCCTCATCCATTTTATCATACATACGCACTAACATTCCTAATCTAGGGTTAGACAAGAAAAAATCTCTATGTGTATGCATAAATCTCCAAAAGAGTCCGTCCCATATATTTTGCCACTCTCCTTTTTTGTAATTACTCATTTTAATTACATAATTACTACCACTTATATAGGGTTTGGTTGCCATTAATCCGCCATCTGCAAACTGACTCATACCATACACATTGGGTACCATAACCCAGTCATAAGAATCTATAAACAATTCCATAAACCATTGGTAAACCTCATCTGGATTAAACTCGCACAACAACATAAAATTACTTAACACCATTAAACGTTCTATATGGTGGCAATAGCCTGTTTGTAGTAGTTTTTTAATAGTTTGGTCTATTGGTGGTATACCTGTTGTTCCGTTATAAAAAGATGCCGGTATTTTACGTGTAAACTTCCAATAGTTGGTAGTGCGCTCTTCTGCACCTCTAGTGATATACATACCTCTAATAAATTCTCGCCAACCTATAATTTGCCTTACAAAACCTTCTGTAGAGTTTATGGGTACATTATTAGTCTTGGCATAATCTAGTGCTTTGTCTATAATCTCTTTTGGTGTAATTAACCCCACATTTAACATAGGTGTTAATACACTGTGGTTAAGTATAGAGTTTTCTGCTACAATGGCATCTTCATACACACCAAACTCCATAAATCGTTGGTCAAAAAATTGTTGCAACCAATCCTCTGTTGCCTTAAAACTAGTTGGGTAAAGAGATTGCTCTGTTAGTTTTCCTAAGTTATCAGCAAAATTTTTATTTACATACTCTTTTGCTTCTTTATAATACTCATCTACGTCTGGAAACTGAATTGATGGAGGCGTTTTTTTAGCTGGGTATTTTTTACGATTCTCGGCATCATACGTCCATTTACCACCTTCTGGCTCTCCGTTTTCATCAATAAGAATATCTAATTTTTTACGCTGCTCTTTGTAAAAAGTAGTTTGATGATATTTTTTTTTGTCTGCTGTAAAAAACGATTCTAAATCATCTTCTGTATTTATAAATAAAGGCGATGTATGTACTGTGGTTTTTATTCCTGCTTTTTCAGCACTTTCTTCAATTCGTTTTTTTAACCAATTATCTGTTGGGTCTATATAATTTATATGCTCAACATTATTGTTTTGTAATTCTTGTATAAATACTCTTATATCAGATTTTTTTTTAATTGATTCTATATATGTTACATCACATTTATGCTTCTCAATTAAAAAATCTTTATACCTCATCATTGTTGCTCTATGAAAAGCAATTTTTTGTTTATGAAAAGAGTACTGTTTAAAAAATAAATATTCTTCTATTAAATAAATGGTTTCATCTTTACCTAATATGGGTGATTTTTTAAATAATTGATGCGGAAAAACAATACTTATACTTTTCATTTATTTCTTTTACAACGTTGACTACAATACTTAACCTCTTCCCAATTTTTCTCCCACTTTTTACGCCAAGTAAATGGACGTTCACAAACAATACATATTTTTTGTGGTAGGTGCTGTTTTTTCATTTTTATTATTTTTTCTTCCCAATTAGTAGTTTTACAACCCAATTAGGTAATGTAGCATTACACAACTATTTTTTTTATTAATTTTTTACACGAAAACAAACTTTAAGCATTTGGTATAAGTCTGGATGTTTTTTCTTCATTAGTTTGGGCTTTTCAAAAAAATATTCTGCAGCTACTGCTAAAAACTCAGCTTCATTGGTTCCTCCATAATTTCTAATATCAGACTTATTATCATTAATGGCTTCCATTTCTTTATGTATAATTTTTAACCAAGGTATAACATTAGGTTCTTGTATTAATCGTTCTGGCACACCATCAATAACACCATCTTGTTTGTCTATTAAATGTACAAACTCATGAATACCTGTGTTATGAACATGTGCTTTTTTTTGAAATCCTTGATGAAGTGCTTTTCTAGATAAAAGCATTTGATTTTTAAATTGCCCACTACCCACCATACCTGCAATATTTCTGTTTTTATCTTTTTGTGCAAAACCCAAATCTTCATTAAAATGGTCTGGGTAAACCAATACTGTACTTAAGTTTTTGTAATACCACTCATTAAAATTAAAAACAGGAATTACAGCACTAGATGCAATTAAAACCCTATCTACATCTTCTAATTTAAAACCTACACTTTCCACATTAACCTCACTTAAAAACAGCATTATACGTGCTTGAAAACGTTGTTGTTCTGCTACAGATAAGTTTTTATAAAACCGAACGTGTTTTAATAAAATAGTATGCCAATTGGCAGGAAAAGCTTGTGCCTTTTTCTTTCTGGTTAACATAAAACCATAAATAATAAAGGCTACTAACAGTAAAAATCCAATAGTATATATCATATTTATAAATTAGGTAAAAGTGCTTTATTAAACATACAGCTCTTTTTTACATTTTTTCCAAAAAGCAAAGAAAGAAGGGTAATAACCGGTAACTGTAAACATCCAATCTCTTGCATCTTGCTCTCCCTTATAGTGTGTTGCTGTTGGATGCTCTTTAAAGTAAATATTGTTGAGCTTATAAGTTGCGACTAAGTCTGCAAACTCCCCAACATAAATTTGTACATTACCTATATTATCTTCTGCTAATTTTAGCATAAAATCTATACTCTTTTTAGATACCGGATACTTTTTAAAGTGAGAAGGCTCTAATAACAAAACTCTATTTACAACTTCTTCTTTTCTCCAATTAGGATCTAGATTGTAAAAATTATAAATACAAGTTGGTAATTCTTCATTTAACTCTATTTGTAAAGGTTTAGGAAGTGCAATTGTTAAATCTATATCTATATTTTTTTCTAGCTCTTCAGGTATTTTTAAGGTCTCAAAAGCACTGTAAGGAATATCTAAAAAAGTATTATTCTGTTCTGTAAAACAGTACTTATTAATATTTTCTTGATTGGCATAATATTTTTTATTAGAATTTGAACCTGCCACCCATTGCCAACTTAAAGCGTTACTTGCCCAATCTGCATCTAACAAGTAATAGTACATCCATTTTGCAGGTAACAACCAATGGCTTTGCCCTATATTACACGCCAAAGATGCTGCATACATACGCAAATGGTTGTGCATATAACCTGTTTGTTCTAATTTTCTTATTGCGTTATCTACAGCTATTATTCCTGTATTTGCCTCTACAATTGATTTTGGTATTTGTATATTAGATACAGGTGTTTGTGTGTGTTTTAAATCTGTATTAATTTCATCTCCTTTTGCTATCCAAACCTGCTGCCAATAATCTCTCCAAGCTAATTCCTGTATAAATTTTTCAATTTCTAAAGGTTTATGTCCTTGAGATAAAACTTCTTTTAATATATATTTAGTAGAAATTACACCTCTAGAAATATAGGGCGATAAATGGGTTACTGCTCCGTTAATATAATTTCTTGTAGAAGCATATTCTATAGGATTTATTTGATTTACTCGCTTGTAAATTTCATCAATAGTGGTTGGAAAAAAGGCAGATTCATCTTCAAATAACTTCATACTGCGCTGTTATTGTACTTTCTCCCAGATTAGCTCTGCGTTTAAATAAAAACTACCTATAAAATTAAAATTACATTCATTAGGCTTTATAATAGATAAGAAGGTTTCATTATTCTCTCTCTTGTATAAATGATAGGTCTGGCCTACAATAGGTTCAAAAGTAAACTTAGCATCAAAAATTAGTTTGTTATACTCGTATTGCTCTAGCATAGCATCATACTCAGCTTTAAGCTCTAAATACCTTGCCTCTAACTTGTGGTTTACTTTATTTATACTCCTATTTTTCCAGGCTATATTATCTGTAGTGGTAATAACTGGTGCACCAACAGATGTTGCATATGGCTTAAGTGCAGCATCATACTTTTGGTTTTCTACATTAAAAACTACATTATCAGGTTTTTTACTCTCCTTCATTTATAATAACTTGTTTATCAATAACTAAAAAAGAATTAAAAAAAGAAATCCTCTTTTACTTTATAAAGATAAGCATTGTATCATAATTAACAGAACTAAAAGTGAACGGGCGTTCTTACAAAACTGACAGTTCTACACTCTTGTAATTAGATTTTGGAGCATCACAAACCGAGCATTTATAATTTTCTGGCAAGTCTGTAAAAGCGGTATTAGGAGAGATTCCAAAAGTAGTATCTCCGTACTCTTCATCATAAACGGTAAAACAAGAAACACATTGGTGTACCGCTTTTACTAATTGCTCTGCCTTGTTACTATCCTCTACGGCAACAACATCTGTACGTCCTAATTGTTTAAAGTATTTTTTACTAAGTTCCATTAGTAAACCTGGCAGTTCTATTTTATCTACATCTAATGCATAAGCTTTATAAATATGTGTATTTGGGTCAAAATTTTTAAAGTGTAATACATTATACGTTGGCCTAATTACAAAATCTTTAGCTATTGTTGGTGTTGTATTTTTTTCTATAATTACAGATGCAAAATGCGATCTTTTACCAGATTCATTACTTAAGCCAAAGGTTAAACCGTAGGTGCTAATATCATTTTGGTTTAAACTTAATACCAAAAAGTTTTTTAAGTCCAGAGCCTCTATATCATCAACCGGTAAATGCCAATTCATTTCTAATTGAGAATGCCTAATATTTATACCTCTTTGCCCTAAAAAACGTTCTAAACTTGGCCTACTTTGCTTTTTAATACCCTTTACAATAAGAGATTTCCAAGGAGTTATGCATATTTTACCAATACCATTGTCTAAACAAAAACCACAAAATTCTTTTAAAAAATTAAGGTCATATTTATTATTTCTCCAATACAAACCAAGCCAATATTGGTCTAGTCCCATACGGTTCATCCCCTCATAATACGGAAAAGTAAGGTAAGGCACTTCTAAGTCTTTCTCTATGGTTTTATTATTGGTGTCTAGTTTTTTACTAAGTACAAAAAATAATTCTTCAACACTTTCTACATCTTCATAAATATCTTCTATGGCTTTAGATATAATATTAATATCCCAACTATACACTAATACTGGGTAATAGTCTCCTTTTTCCCACTGTGGCAATTTTATATTTAAATACCAATAATCTTCGCTCTCTGATGCTATAAAATTTAAATTACCACTAAAAATAGGCACTAGACGCTGCTTTGGGTCTGTTATATTTATTTTTAATTTAGGCAGGTAATTAAATCGTTCTAAAATATATAAAAAGGTAGATCCTTTTAACCAAAAGGTCATATCAAAAATATCTGCACATACGTAAGACGACACTATATTTTGGTAAGCTCTTGTACCAATGATATCTGTATTATATTCAGAAATACGCTCTAACTGTTCTTCTTTGGTGTTTTCTAACGGAAACAACAAATCTTGCCTAGAACCAAAATAAACTTCTTTAAGGCCAGCTGCCTCTAACATTGTTATACTATCTTTTAATTCTCCTGGAGAAGTAACGCCACCTTTAATTAAAATTCTATGTAAATCATCATTCATAATAAAACTATTAATTTGCTAGTAAAAGCTGACTATTAAGTATTTCTTTAATTTCTGGCTTGCAGCTACCACAACCTAAACCTGCTCCTGTTTGTGAACACAGCTTGGCAAAATCTGTACAGCCGTCTTTAATTGCATCTGTAACATTACCTTTACCAACTTGACTACATGAACAAACTAATTTACCTTTTAAAGGTACAGAGTTAGAGGCACCTCTTAGCAGCTCATTTCGTTTTTCCGATAGTTCTATTTCCTCTTCAATTAAACGTTTAAATTCTGCAAATTCATTTTTATCTCCCATTAAAATGGCTCCTTTTAATGTATCATCCTTAACAATACATTTTTTATAAAAGCGCTTGCTTACATCCATTAAAATAATTTCTTCATAACTGTTATCACCTGCAGGAGAGTTTACCATACCAATGCTACATAAATCTAAGTTTTCAAACTTTAAAATATTCATTAAAACTGAGCCATTATAAATACTACTGTAATCTCCTAAAATATAATTTGCAGCAATATCTGCCTGTTGTTCTGCGGCAGATGTAATACCAAAAAGTGAGTTGTTAAACTCTGCAATTTCACCCAATGCAAAAATTGATGGATTACTGGTTTGCATATAAGAATTTACCACAACACCGCGCCTAGTTTTTAACTTTGTTTGTTTTGCCAACTCTATATTTGGCCTTGTACCAATAGCATAAACTATAGCGTTACATTTTATAGTTTTTCCTGTTTTTAGGTTTACCAAAATACTATGACTAGTTGTTTTTTCATCAAAAACAGTACTAACTTCATTATCAAAATATAAATTTATATCTCTTTCTAAAACATCTTGCGCTAATAACCTACTTGCAACATTATCTAATTGACGCTCCATTAACCTTGGAGCTCTTTGTATAATACTAATATTTACATTAATTTTTTTTAAAGCAGCTGCCAACTCCAAACCTAAAAGTCCGCCTCCTACTATAACCACGTGTTGTGCATTATTAGGCAAGCCTGTTTCATACAAGTACTTTTTTAACTTATCTGCATCTCCACGTTCTCTCATAGTAAACCTACCTGGCAGGTTAATTGGCACATCACTAGGTACAAAAGCTCTACTACCAGTTGCCATTATTAGTAAATTGTAATTGTGGGTTACTCCATTAGCATCTGTAACTTGTTTTTTGTCATCGTTTATTTTAGAAACTCCAACTCCAGCATGTAGTTTAATATTTAATTTTTTTAGTTCTCCTTTTTTAAGTTTTTCTAAAGATTGCCATGAGAGCTCATTACTAACATACTCTGGCAATAATACTCTGTTATAAAAAGGATCTTTCTCTTTAGAAAAAACATGCAGTTCATCTACCGTATTTTTTTCTCTATAAGTTTGTATAAATCTATATGCTGCAGCACCCGCGCCAACAATTATAACTTTTTGTTTGGGTTTTACGTATTTTTCTACTTGTACTGCACAGTACTTAAAGTCGGGCTCTTTAGATACTGGGTCTACAATATCATTAGTTAAATTATTTGCCCTTCCAAAATCGTTATTTAATATTTTCCCCCAATGCATTGGTAAAAAAACCACCTGTTCTCTAATATCAAAATTAATAGTTACTTTAACCTGTACTTTACCTCTTTTACTTTTTACTACGGCAATATCTCCTTCTTTTAATTTTCTTAAAAAGGCATCTACCATATTCATTTCTAAATAAGGCATAGGTATGTGCGTAAGCAAACGTTTTACTTTACCCGTTTTTGTTCTGGTATGCCATTGGTCTCTTACTCTACCTGTGTTTAAAATTAATGGGTAATCTACACTTGTTTCCTCAGACTGGTTATAGGTTTCTGATGGCGCATTAAAATGTGCTTTGCCATCTTGGGTATTAAAAGCAAAATTAGTAAACAGGCGCGGTGTTCCTGGATGGTTTTTATCTGGTACTGGCCACTGAAAACTTCCTTCGGTTTTTAGCCTATTGTATGATAAACCAGAAACATCTATACTTGTGCCTTTAGTAAGTAAACAGTACTCATCATACACCTCACTAGCATTGTTATAATTGAAGCCAGAGTATCCCATTTCTTGAGCAAAACGCCATAATATTTCTGCGTCTGGCAATGCTTCGCCTGGTGCATTAATAACTTTTGGCAAGTAACTAATTCGTCTTTCAGAATTTGTCATTGTGCCTTCTTTCTCTAACCAACCAGCAGCTGGCAAAAGTAAATCTGCAAATTTTGTGGTCTCAGAATTATGAGAAACATCTTGTACTACAACAAATTTTGCCTTTTTTAGTGCTTGCTCAATTTTAGTTGCGTTAGGCATACTTACCACGGGGTTTGTACAAATAATCCAAATAGCTTTTAAATCACCATTATCTAAAGCATTAAACATTTCTGTTGCGGTGTAGCCTGGTTTTGCTTGTACTTGTTTACCTCCCCAAAAATCCGATACTTCTTTTCTGTGTTCAGGATTATTTAAATCTTTATGTACTGCCAACAAATTTGCCATACCACCAACCTCACGACCACCCATTGCATTTGGTTGCCCTGTTAAAGAAAACGGACCAGAACCTGGCTTACCAATTTGACCTGTAAGTAGTGATATGTTTAGCAATGCTACATTTTTAGAAACTCCAATTACACTTTGGTTAAGCCCCATTGTCCACATACTAATAAAGCCTTTTGCATTACCAATATATAGTGCTGCTTTTTTTATATCTTCTGCTTTAATTCCACATTTTTTAGCAGCAGTATTTATTGTAAGTTGAAAAGCACTTGCTTTGCATTCTTCAAAATTTATGGTATGCTTTTTTATAAAACTCTTGTCTATTTTCTTTTTCTCTATAAGCACACGTGCTATAGCATTAAAGAGAATTACATCTGTACCTGGTAAAATTTGTAAGTGCAAATCTGCAGAGGCACAAGTCTGTGTTTTTCTTGGGTCTACTACTATTATTTTTACATTTGGGTTTTCTTCTTTATGCTTCTCTAAACGTCTAAATAATATTGGGTGACACCAGGCAGGGTTTGCACCAGCAATTAAAAAACAATCTGCCAACTCTATATCTGCATATGCAATTGGTACAGAGTCCTCGCCCACTGTTTTTTTATAACCAACAACAGCAGAACTCATACATAAACGTGAGTTGGTATCTATATTATTACTACCAATAAAACCTTTTATTAATTTATTAGCCAAATAATATTCTTCAGTTAAGCACTGACCAGACACATAAAAACCTACACTATCTGGCCCGTGCTTATCTATAATACTTTTAAAAACTGCTGCTCCTCTTTTAAAAGCATCATCCCAAGAAACTCTTTGTAAAGGGTGGTTTTTACTCCAACGCATTTCTGGATACAAAATACGATCTGTGGTGTCTTGAGCTACGTAGTTTAAATTTTTACCCTTAGAACACAACATACCTTTGTTTACCGGATAGTTTTTATTACCCGATACAGTTAGTACGTTTTTAGCATCTTTTTCTACAATTATTCCGCAACCTACACCGCAATAACAGCAAATAGTTTTATGTGTTGTATTTTTTTGCATAGTTCTAAATAACAGATGCGTAAACATCTTTTTAAACTATGGAAAGATACAGAATTACGTATAAATACGTAGTAACGATATGATAATAATAAGGGGATGAAATTGTTTAATTTACAAATAAACCCCTTAAAAATAGTAGGTTAACTATTGTTGCAGCTTGTCATACGCTGTTGGTAGTTTTAAACTAAATTATACTGTTGTGCTTTTTTAGATAAATCTATAAGGTTTTTAACTTCCATTTTACGCATTAAATTAAACCTATGCGTTTCTACAGTACGTTTACTATTTTGTAGTTTTTCTGAAATTTGTTTGTTAGTTAAACCTGTTAAAACCAATTCTAACACCTGTAATTCTTTACTTGTAAGATCAAAAGGATTACTATTATTTTTAGAAGTTTTTACTGTTTCTGATGCTGTTTTATTATGAAGTAAATTATTAACCAATACATTAGATATGTCTCCGCTAAAATACTTGCCTCCTTGTTGCACAGTGTGTATTGCTTTTATAAACTCTACTTTACCTGTATCTTTTAATAAGTAACCGTTTGCACCTGCATCTACAGATTTAAGAATATATTCTTCTGAATCATGCATAGACAAAATAATGGTTTTAGTTATAGATCCTTTTTTATTTAAAACCTCAACAGCATCTATACCATTCATTACTGGCATTCTAATATCTATAATTAAAAGGTCTGGTTTTTTTTCTTCAACAATATCAATGGCTTCTTTACCGTTAGACACCTCTGCTACTACAACCAAATCTTTTTCTTCTTCTAGTAAAGAACGTATTCCGTCTCTTACTAAAGAATGATCATCTGCCAATACAATACTTATAGTGCTACTCATTCATCAAAATATTTTTACAAATATAATTTAAAAATACGTAGTGACATACGTAATATACTTAGGCAATACTATAAAAAAAGTCGCCACATAATACTGTAGCGACTAATGAACAGTTATTTAATTGATGATTATTTTGTTGTATTTAAAAATTTTGGTTTGATGGTTAACATTGCCCATGCCCAATTTTGACCTCCAGCAGAAGCATCTTTAGTTGTTTCTTTTAGCTCATACATACCATCATTTGCAAACATTTGAGAATATCCTATAGCCAAACCATACCCTTTAAACTTTTTTGAAAAAACTAGGTCTACCTCTGTACCTAAAGATTTGTCACCACTAGCTAACTCTTGTTCTGCACTAAAATTTAACGCTTTTACCATAAGGCTAGAGGTATCATTTAGTTTAAAATTAGCGCTAATGTGTACATCTAGTAAACCTACAGAATTGGCGTGGTTGCCTACATAAAAATAATCCATAAAGCCATTAAATTTATGATTGGTTCCGTAAAGTGGAAAAAAGGCGCCTGTTTCACCAGCATCTGCATCATTACCACTAATAAGCTCTAAGCCCGCACCTAAAGTAATTTTATCTGATGCTTTTAAGCTAAAATCTAAACTTGCCAAATAAGCTCCTTTTACATCTACTTCTCCTTGTCTTTTACCTGTTTGTAAAAATAGATTACTACTAACACCTAGTTTTCCTTTTTTGTATGCTAAATGTGTACCAAGTGTTAACAAACTACTTGTACCATCTGGTGTTGTTTCATCATCCTCATACTCCTGAAAACCATTATTTAAAAGTAAAAAGCTACCAGAAAAAGCGTCCCATTTTTGCTTTAGATACAAATATTGCATTGTTTTATAAGAGAAAAAACCTGTAGTGCTGTACGCTGTACCAACAGATGAAAAGCCCGATAAGTTTGCCTTATCTTGATTAAATGCCAAACCTACATCCAATAAAAATTTGTCTTTTTTATATTTTAACAATGCTGCATCATGGTTACGTGCTTGCTGTGCCCAACCTACAGAACCCAATATTCTTTGATCGTCATAATCTATTGTTTGCCTTCCTATTTTTGTAGAGAAACCTTCTCCTAAATTTAGCTCTCCCCAAGCTTCAAAAACTGCAAAAGAATTATTAGCATCCGCAGGTAAAAGTTGCCTGTTTTCTCCCCATGTCATTACATCTTGCAGGCTTACATACACCTTGTAAGATTGGTCTGCATAACCAAAATTTATACGTGCTCTAGTAGATATGCCAAAACCAGCATCTGTATCTTCAGAAATTATGTTTCCGTAGCCATGGCGGTACTCTGTTCTTGGCCTAAACTCGCCATCTATTGTAAACTGTGCTGATATGTATTGCGTTATAAATAAAAAGAGTGCTATTGTTATATATTGATTTTTTTTCATAATCTATTTTTTTGGTGGTGTTATAGTGTTCTTAATTAATTTTAGTGTTCTAAAAAATCTATTAAATGCTTTCTGCAAGCGTAGTAATCCTTATGATCTAAAACAGATTTTCTTGTTCTAGGTCTTTCAAAATCTACAGTTAATACGTCCCCAATTTTTGCCCTTGGGCCACTTGTCATCATAACTACTCTGTCTGCTAAAAAAATAGCTTCATCTACATCATGAGTAATCATTACTGCTGTAATTTTCTCTTTGTTCCATATTTCTATTAAAATATCCTGAAGCTCTCCTCTTGTTAACGAATCTAACATTCCAAAAGGCTCATCTAACAACAATACCTTGGGTTTAATAGCAAAGGCTCTTGCAATACCAACTCTTTGTTGCATACCTTGCGATAGCTCTGTTGCTTTTTTATTAAAAGCCCCATCTAAACCAACCTTATGTAAATAATATTTGGCAATATCTACACGTTGTTTTTTGGGTACATGAGGAAAAACTTGATTTACCCCTAAAAGAACATTTTGTAAGGCTGTCATCCAAGGCATTAAACTTGGCGACTGAAAAATTACTCCTCTATCTGGACCTGGTCCTTTTACAGGATTACCCAAAACAGATATGTTTCCGCCAGAAATAGGATTTAAACCAGCTATCATAGAGAGCATTGTTGTTTTTCCACAACCAGAGTGACCTATAATTGTAACAAACTCCTCTTTCATTATTTGTAAATTTAGGTTCTCAAGAACCACATAATCTCCCTTTGGTGTTGGGTAAACCTTTTTTAAATTAATAAGGTCTAACATAACTTTTGATGGATAGAAAATTCCGTTTTCAAAGTTTGTATTATCTGTTTTTGATATGGTAGAATTCATTTTTCTATAGTTTTAAAATTGACCAACAAAGCTTTTTGGTGTTACATCTGGCAATACATACTCTGTGTTAGAAACGGACTTTCTGTTTTCTCCTATAGCCATTAAATAGGCTATAATTTTATTTCTTGTTTCTATATAATTTATATTATCATTTAATTTGGTTTTGTCCCTTGGACGTTCAATATCAATAGTAAATTCTGGGCCCAATGTAGCTTTAGGTCCTGGTTTTAAAGGAATAATCCTATCTGCCATATAAATTCCCTCATCCACGTCATTTGTAATTAGCAATGCGGTTCTTTTATCTTTACTCCAAATGTTTAATATTTCATCTTGTAAATTACCTCTGGTTAATGCATCTAAAGCTCCTAAAGGCTCATCCATAATTATCATCTCTGGTTTCATAGCCAATGCCCTAGCTACAGAAACTCTCTGTCTCATTCCGCCAGACAATTCTTTTGGTCTTTTATCAATTGCATGAGATAAACCTACCATTTTTATAAAACTAACAACTCTTTCCCTAATCTCTGTTTTACTTTCCTTTGGAAAAGCCTCCTTAACAGCCATTGCAACATTCTGATATACTGTTAACCAAGGTAGTAGTGAGTAATTTTGAAAAATAACACCACGTTTGTGACTTGTACCAACTACAGGTTCTCCCTTAAAAAGCACCTCTCCACTGGTTGGTTTTATTAAACCATTAATTAAATTTACTAGTGTAGTTTTTCCACTTCCAGTAAAACCTACAATGGCAACAAATTCTCCTTCTTCAATTTTTAAATTGATGTTAGAAAGTACCTCTGTACTATTGTTACTCTGCCCATATGTTTTACATACATTCTTTAATTCTAAATATGCCATAGTGCTTGTTTTTATAAATTAAATGCCCTCGTTTTTATTAAAAGACACCATTTGTTGTATGGTTAACATTAACCTATCTAACAAAAAGCCTATAATCCCAATAACAAACATTGCCACTATAATTTTGGCATTAGAATCGTTTGCTCCATTCTGAAATTCTTCCCAAACAAACAATCCTAAACCTGGACTTTGAGCCAGTAACTCTATGGCAATAAGAACCATCCAAGCAACAGAAAGTGTAATTCTAAGCCCCGTAAATATTAATGGTAAAGAAGAGGGTAAAATAACTTTAAATACTTTTTGAAAAGTTCCTAATTTTAAAACTTTAGCAACATTTATATAATCTTTATCTACAGAAGAAACACCCATTGCTGTGTTTACTAAAGTTGCCCACATTGCACACAAACCAACACTAACAAAAGAAATTACAAATGCATTATCTGAGCTGGCTCCTATGTATAATGTTTTTACAATCATAAAAACTAACAAGTACCATACTACTGGAGACACAGGTTTAAATATCTGAATAAACCAATTAAATGCACTTCTAAGAGACGGACTTAATCCTATAATAACACCTATAGGAACTGCTATAATAAGCGCAAGCAAAAAACCTGCAAAAACCGTTTTTATACTAGTTAAAACAATGTCTATAAAAGATGCTCTTCCTGTGTAAACAATTGCCTTTTTTCCTTGTGCAATTAACTTTGTATTAGTTGCTTCCATTTTTAAATTAAAAGCCTCTTTTTTAGCCTGTATTAATTGATGATCTGCAATTAAAGACATAAACGATGCCCAAACCTGTGTTGGTGATGGTAGTGTATTTGGCTGACACCTACTTTCGCCAGAAGCTATACAAGCCTTTTCTGCATCTGCAGCAGCTTGGCCTTGTTCTACCAATGCTTTTTCTATTCTGTATGCGGCCTCTTTATTATACAACGCCTTAGAACCAAGATGCCACAACCCTAAAAATAAAAGGATAGAAACAATGGTTATAGCTGTTTTTTTTAGTGATTTTGATACCGCCTCTTTTTCAAATTTAGATTTAACAATTGAAGCTATTTGCTTAAAAAAAGCAAAACCAGAGTGCTGTTTCTTTAATGTAATTTCTTGTTTCATAGTATATTCTTTTTGGGTTGTAGTGGTAGTTAATCTTTATTACCTATTGAAAAACTGTTTATATAACCAATAGGATCTTTTGCATCATAAAGAGTACCGTCTATAAAATCTGTTGTTGCTGGCTTATAACCATCTGTATCTGGTATATCTTGCTTTGGTATTTTGCCTTCGGCAACCAATAAGTCTGCAGCTTTTCTCCAAACATCTGGGCGGTAAATTTCTTTTATAGTTTCCTTGTACCAAGCGGCAGGTTTTGCTTCTGAAATTTGCCCCCATCTTCTCATTTGTGTTAAAAACCAAATTCCGTCAGAATAAAAAGGGTAAGTAGCATTGTATTTGTAAAACACATTAAAATCTGGCATAGAACGTTTGTCACCTTTTTCAAACTCAAAAGTACCCGTCATAGAATTTGCTAAAACTTCTTCTGGAGCTCCTACATACTGTGACATAGACAATATTTTAACGGCCTCTTTTCTGTTGTTAGGATTATCTAACCACTTACCAGCTCTTATTAAAGCTTTTGTAACCGCTACTGCTGTGTTTGGGTTTTCATCTACAAACTTTTTTGTCATTACAAATACTTTCTCTGGGTTATTTTTCCAGATATCATAATTTGTAACAACTGGTACACCTATACCTTTAAAAACTGCTTGCTGGTTCCATGGTTCACCTACACAATAGCCATATATTGTGCCCGACTCTAGTGTTGCTGGCATTTGTGGTGGTGGTGTTACAGATAATAAAACTTCTGCATCAATTTGTCCTTGCACATTGTCTGCTGTGTACATCCCTGGGTGTATGCCTGCTGCTGCTAACCAATATCTTATTTCATAATTGTGGGTAGATACCGGAAAAACCATTCCCATTTTAAATGGTTTTCCGCTGTTTTTATACTCAGCTACTACTGGTTTTAAAGCATCTGCCTTTATTGGATGTATTGTTTTTCCGTTATCATCTAAAGGCACATTTGGTTTCATTTTTGCCCAAACATCATTAGATACTGTTATTCCGTTTCCATTTAAATCCATTGAAAACGGAGTAACTAATTTTGCACGTCTACCAAACCCTACTCCTGCTGCTATTGGTTGTCCTGCTAGCATATGAGAACCATCTAACTGGCCATCTATAACACGGTCTAAAACATTTTTCCAATTAGACTGTGCCTCAACAGAAACAAAAAGCCCTTCTTCTTCAAAAAAACCTTTTTCCTTTGCTATAGCTAAAGGAGCCATATCTGTTAACTTTATAAAGCCAAAAGTTAATTGTGGTTTTTCAATTTCAAATGCTGACCCTGTTACTTCTTCTGTTGTAGTAGTACTTGCTTTTTTATCTTTTTCACCACAAGCCGATAGAAAAGCTAGTGCTATTAAATAAAGAAGTACATTGTTTACTGTATTTTTCATAGTTAATTATTTAGTGTGTTCTACGTATTAATACTTAATAAAACAAAAGTATACGTATACTTTGTAAAATTTTATGAAATTACACAGAACAAAACATCCTTTTACACCATTAAAAAACCTGTCTTAAAACATAAAAAAGGTATAATTAACTATTAACAAGCACTTTATAAAAAACAAAAGCCACGTATAAATACGCAGCTTTTGTTTTTGGTGAATTTTAAATTTATTTATAAATCTAAATAATAATTATGTTCAGATATTTCTTTTTTAAGTAAGGTTATGTTAGTTATTCCTATTTTTTTTCCTTTAGTAAAAATTAAACTTTCCTTTTTTAGGGCAGAAAAAACTCTTATTACTTGTTCTTCTGTAGTACCTGCATAATCTGCATATTCCCTTCTACTTAGTTGCAAGTTTAAAAAACCATTATAGTCTTTAAATTTTCTATGTATGTAAAGTAACGAATCTACCACACGCTCTCTAACCGTCATTTGTGAAATGGTTTTTAATTTTGCTTCACTCCTATTTAGTTCGTTTGCATAAAATAGCATCATATCATAGGTAAAAGTTGCATTACTTTTAAGTTTTTGCTGTAAACTATTCTTAGAATAATAGCATAAAACAGTATCTTCTAGTGCTATAGCTCCTATAGAATAATACTCTTCGGTTCCAAAACCACGGTGACCTATTATTTCTCCTTCTTTAGCAAATCTTACAATTTGCTCTTTTCCATTTATTCCTGTTCTATAAACTTTTACTTTGCCTTTTAGTATAAAAAAGAGACCGTTTACTGGCGCTCCTTCTATTATAAACTGCTGCCCTTTTTTACAACTAATCTCAGTTTTTAATGAAGAAAAAAAATCATCTTGTTCTGTTAAAACACTTCTTTTTACCAAACACTCTGTATTAACACAGTTTTTACAAGAAGTAGCTAAAAATGTATACTTGCCAGACATAATATTTGGTTTAAATTTTTAAATAAAATATGAAAACTACTTTTTAAATTGACTTTACTTATAAGCCAGACTGAAGTACTCGTTGCAATTCTTCTTCAAAAAAGGAGGGGTGTTCTGCAACAACATCACCAATAACTATAACACCAGGAAGCGCAGTATTAATATCCTTTTTAACTGTTTTATAATTTAATAAAGTACCTGTTATACAGGTTTCTTTATCTAAAGTTCCGTTTTGAATTATAGCAAAAGGTGTTGTTTTATTTCTTTGTTTTGCAACTTCTTGCACAATTTCTTCAAACTTACGTATACCCATTAATATTACTAATGTTGCAGAAGATTTTGCTGCTAAAGTTAAATCTCCAGAAAAAGAACCATCTTTTTTTGTAGCTGTCATTACCCAAAAACTACTACTAATTCCTCTGCGTGTAACAGGTATACCTTGACTAGCTGGTACAGAAATAGCACTGCTTACACCTGGCACAACAGTTACAGGTATACCAAAAGACTCTACATACTCTATTTCTTCACTAGCCCTACCAAACACAAAAGGATCTCCGCCTTTTAAACGTACAACGTGTCCGTATGCATACGCATTTTTAACAATCAACTTATTAATATCATTTTGAGTAAAAGAATGTTCTCCACATCGTTTCCCTACGTATATTTTTGGTATTTCTATATCTATTTCATTTAGTAATTCTTTACTTACCAGTGCATCATACAAAACTACAGATGCCTGCTGCAAGACCTTAAATCCTCTACGTGTAATAAGGTCTACACTACCGGGACCTGCACCTACTAAACTAACTTTTGGAGTACTTGCTAACATCATAATATATAATTATTAAAGTCAAAAATTATTAATAACACAACAAAACTACGTATTTATTTTGATAAAAATAGATAAAATATACGTAATAATACGTATGTTTGCTAAGTAATCTGATAAACTCCTACGTATGAAAACCGTAATTGTAATAGGAAATGGAATGGTTGGTTATAAATTTTGCGAAAAGTTTGTAGCCCAAAAAGAATATAGAAATTTTAAGCTATTAGTTTTTGGTGATGAACCAAGACCTGCTTATGACCGCGTACATTTAAGTGAGTTTTTTGAAAACCAAAATGCAAAAGCGTTAGAAATGGCCTCTGAAGATTGGTATACAAAAAACGGAATTGAACTAATGATAAATGAGCGTGTTGCAGACATTAACAGAGATAACAAAACAATTACAACAGCTAACAATCGTAATTTTTCTTATGATTATCTAGTACTAGCAACTGGTTCTTCTGCTTTTGTACCTCCAATAAAAGGGGTAGAAAAAGAAGGTGTTTTTGTATACCGTACTATTGAAGATTTAGAAAGTATGTTGGCCTATGCAGCTAAATTAAAATCTACTAAACCTAAAGCAAAAGCTGCGGTTTTAGGAGGCGGACTATTAGGTCTTGAAGCTGGTAAAGCCGTAATGGATATGGGCTTAGAACCTCATATAGTTGAGTTTGCACCAAAACTAATGCCAAGACAATTAGATAGTAGAAGCAGCCAAGTATTACAATTAAAATTAGAATCTATTGGTTTACATATACACCTTAGCAAAGCTACCAACCAAATACTAGGAGATAAATTTATTACCGGAATGGAATTTGGAGAAGATGATATTTTAGATGTAGATATGCTTATAATATCTGCTGGTATTAGACCAAGAGACGAGTTAGGAAAAGCTTGTGGATTAGAAATTGGTGTACGTGGCGGCATTGTAGTTAACAACAAAATGCAAACCTCTGATGAATATATTTATGCTATTGGAGAAATTGCTCTTTACAACCAAATGATATATGGTTTGGTAGCTCCTGGATATGAAATGGCATCTGTTGCCGTTGACCAAATTATAGGCAATGCAAACAACATTATGTCTGAAAGTATAGATATGTCTACCAAATTAAAATTAATTGGTGTAGATGTGGCAAGCTTTGGAAACCCTTTTATGCCAGCAACTAAAGGACATTCTGTAATATTTGAAAACAAAACACAACATTTATACAAAAGAATTAATGTAAGTCTTGATGGTAAAAAATTACTTGGCGGAATATTAGTTGGCGATGCTACTGATTATAGTATGCTACATCAAATATATTTAAATGGTATGCCTATTCCATCAGATCCATCACAGTTAATACTACCTGCTGGTGATGGTGCAGCTTCTTTTGGTAGCGTTATAGATTTACCAGATGCTGCTGTTGTTTGTTCTTGTGAAGCCGTAACTAAAGCAGAAGTTTGTTGTGCTGTAAAAGATAATGGTAAAGAGACAGTAAAAGATATTGCAAAGACAACCAAAGCAACTACTGGCTGTGGTGGCTGTAAACCAATGGTAACAGATTTAATAAACGAAACTTTAAAATCTTTAGGCAAGGTTGTAAAAGAACGTATTTGCGAACATTTTGATTACTCTAGACAAGAGTTATATGATATTGTAAAAATGAAAAACATTAAAGATTATGATGAGCTACTAGATACCCACGGAAAAGGCAATGGTTGCGAAGTATGTAAGCCTTTAGCTGCATCATTATTTGCAAGTATTTATAATGAAACCGCTAATAGACAAGACACCATACAAGACTCTAATGACAGGTATTTAGCTAACATTCAGCGTAACGGAACCTACTCTGTTGTGCCACGTGTTGCTGGCGGAGAAATATCTCCAAAACAAATGATTGCGATGGGCAGAATTGCTCAAAAATATGATTTATACACCAAAATTACAGGCGGTCAACGTATAAATATGTTTGGAGCAAAACTACATGAACTTCCACTTATTTGGGAAGAATTAATTGCTGAAGGTTTTGAAACCGGGCAAGCCTACGGAAAATCTTTACGTACCGTAAAAAGCTGTGTTGGATCTACTTGGTGCAGATATGGTATGGATGAAAGTGTAAGTTTTGCCATTGAAATAGAAAACAGATACAAAGGCATACGTTCTCCTCATAAATTTAAAGGTGGCGTATCTGGCTGTATTAGAGAATGTGCAGAAGCTCGTGGAAAAGATTTTGGTTTTATTGCTGTTGAAGGCGGCTGGAATATTTATATCTGCGGTAACGGTGGCGCTACTCCTAAACACGCTGTTTTATTGGCAGAAAAAGTAGATAAAGAAACTGCTATTAAATATGTAGACAGGTTTTTAATGTACTACATACAAACAGCACAGCCACTAATGCGTACTGCCGCCTGGTTAGAGAAGTTAGAAGGTGGTATAGACTATGTTAAAGATGTAGTAATTAATGATTGTCTAGGCATTGTAGACCAGTTAGACAAGGATATGCAACATTTGGTAGAAACTTACAAATGCGAATGGAAAGAAGCCATAGAAACCCCTGAAATAAGAGCCAAATACACACATTTTGTAAACTCTACAGAAGAGGATGAAAACATTGAATTTGTAGCACTAAGAGATCAAAAAATGCCAACTCCTTGGGTGTAACCATAAAAACAGAACTAAAATATATAACGATGATAACATCAATTTTAAAAGAGTACTCGCCTACTGCATTAGACGATGTAACTACGTGGTTTAAAGCTGCAGAAATAACTAAATTTCCAAAAAACGGTGGGGCCTGTGTAAAATATAAAAACAAACAAATTGCTGTTTTTAATTTTACACGAGAAAACAAATGGTATGCTTGCCAAAACTTATGTCCGCATAAAATGGAAATGGTACTTTCTCGCGGAATGATTGGCGAAGATATGGGCACACCTAAAGTGGCTTGTCCCCTGCATAAAAATACGTTTTCGTTAGAAACCGGAGAAAATTTAAATGGCACTTTAGATGCTATTGCAACATATCCTGTAAAAATTGAAGATGGTTTTGTGTATATTGGGTTTTCTGAATAGCTTTGAAACAAACCTTACCACATATGGCAACAGTAAATAAACTAAAACAAGCTTTTGATCTTTTTGATAAAGCAAACGAACAAGACCCTAATAAAGAAACATACCAAGGTAAAACGTATGCTAAAGAGGTTTTGTATGCTATGCGTATGACAAAAAAATTAAACTCTTTTGCTCCTAATGCTTCAGAAACACTAAAATTAACTGCACGTTGCCAGCATATATGCCGATGGGAAATACCTAGAGATTCTTATGAAATGAACAGAACAGGGTATTTGAAATGGAGACAAGACCTAAAAAAATATCACGCTAAAAAAGCAAGTGAAATTTTAACCGCTGTTGGATATGACCAAAATACCATTGAAAAAGTTGCTTTTTTACTTGAAAAAAAACAATTAAAAAAAAATGAAGAAACACAGACACTAGAAGATGTTATCTGCTTAGTGTTTTTAGAGTATTATTTTGAACCTTTTGCTAAAAAATACTCAGAAGAAAAACTTATTGATATTTTACAAAAAACGTGGCGTAAAATGTCTAAAGAAGGTCAAGATGCTGCTTTAAAATTACCACTATCTAAATCGTCTTTAGAACTTGTAGGTAAGGCATTATCTTAATTATTTTTCCTTTTACAAGACCAATTTATGAGTTATAATAAACTTGAGAAATCTTTAGACAACACCACCTTTTTAAGAATTAGAAAGTGGTACTTATTGGCTTTGTTAGCCATTGCTTTTTCTATAGTATTTTCTCAGGTATTAATACAAATGCATTTAAACTCACAACTAAACGACTCTAGAGTAATAAATGTTGCTGGTAGACAACGTGCTTACAGTCAAAAATTAGTAAAAGACATTTTATTACTAGACAGAACCAATTTAAAAAAAGAAAAAAATCTGGTTTTAAAAAACACAAAAAATACTTTAGACGTTTGGCGTATTTCTCACAAGGCATTACAATTTGGTAATGATTCTATGGGCATACCCAAAGAAGATAATAAAGATATATTAGCATTACTACAAAAAATTACACCACACCACAATGCTATGATTAATGCTGCAGAACGCATTATTACACTTAAAACTAACGCTACAGCAGAAGACACTTTAAGCTTAAGGAAAAACATAGATATCATTTTAAAAAATGAGAAAATATTTTTAGAAGCAATGGATGCTATTGTAAACAAATATGATAGTATTAGTAAAACTCAACTTGAAAAATTAAAGCAAAAAGAGCACATACTTGTTGCTTTCTCATTAGTAATTCTTCTATTAGAAATTCTATTTATTTTTAGACCCTTATCTATACAGATTAGAAACACAATAACGAAACTATTAAAAAGTAAAATTGAATCTGAAGAAAACACTTTAAAAATAGAGCAGTTATATCAAGAAAAAGAGCGCTCTTTACAAGAGTTGCAAGAGTTGAATTTTGTTATAGATAATGCTGCCCTGTTTGCGAGTATTAAAAATAACGAAAGTGTTGTTTTTATTAGTAAAAAATTTCAAGAACTATTGGGCTGTAACACTCAGGATTTAGCCAAGCCATTGTCTGAAATACTCACAACAAATGAAGGCCAACAACAATATCTAAAAGAAGTTTTTAAAAGCAATAGAAAAAATATTAGAAACGAGGAGATAAAAATAAGAACAAAAAAAGAGGAAGATATTTGGTTAGATATGTCCATAATTCCTCTTCATAAATCTTCAAAACAACAAAGCATTTTAATTTTATGTTCTGATATTACAGAGCGTATAGAAAACCAGCAAAAACTAGAACTGCTAACCAAACAAAGTTTTGAAGACAAAATACTACAAAGAAAACTACAAGCTAGCCTAATTGTAGAAGGCCAAGAAGAAGAGCGCAAACGTATTGCAAAAGACATACATGATGGTATTGGACAAATGTTAACTGCGCTAAAATTTAACATAGAATCTATTAACCTTGAAAACACAGATAAAACAGAAGAAAAAATAGCGTACTTAAAATCGTTATGCACAGACTTAATAAAAGGTGTGCGTACAGCTACTTTTAACCTTACACCGCCAGAACTTAAAGACCACGGCATACTACCTGCATTGCAAAAAATGACCGTAGAACTATCTAAACTCACCGGAAAAAACATACTTTTTGAGAACAAAACAGAAAAAAACATTAGGTTTAGTTCCTTAGCAGAAACTAATATTTATAGGGTTGCACAAGAAGCAATAAACAATGCTATTAAATATGCTGATGCTAATTATATTTTACTAAGTATAAACTACAACCAAAATACATTAAGTGTTTTAATTGATGATGATGGTAAAGGGTTTGATAATTCTATTTTAAACAAAACACCTCAAAATAATAGTGAAGGTGGTATGGGATTATTTTATATGAAAGAACGTATAAACTATATAAATGGCAGGCTATTTATTAACTCTACACCTGGTAAAGGAACAAGGGTAACTATAAATTACAAACCAGAAAAAACTACTAAGCAACAACCGTAAAACCAATATTATGAAAATACGAATTAGAGGAAATTCTATTAGGTACAGACTTACTAAAAGTGAAGTAGAAGCATTTTGTAAAACTGGTTATTTTGCTCAAAAAACGGAGTTTAACACAACGCTATTCTGTTATGAAATAAAAATAAAAAAAAATATAAACAGTCTACAAACAGACTTTGCCAACAATACAATAACTATTTACGTCCCTAACAGTTACACCAAAGACTGGGCTACTAACTCTGTAGTTGGTTTTAATAACAATTACATTACACCACAAGGTAAAACGCTTTTTATTTTAGTAGAAAAAGATTTTGTTTGTATGGATGAAACTGTAGAAGACCAGTCTGACAATTACCCAAACCCTAATGCTTAACAGTATTTTTTAAACATTTTTTTTAAATGCTTCTATAGCCTTTTTTACCGAGCCATACTTTTCTAGTATTGCTTTTGCCTCATTATAATTAATTTGCAATTCTTGTACTAAATAACGCGTACCTCTGTCTACCAACTTAATATTGCTTAGCTGCATATTAACCATTTTGTTGCCTTCTACCCTACCAGCTTTAATCATTAAAGCTGTAGAAATCATATTTAACACCATTTTTTGTGATGTACCACTTTTCATTCTTGTGCTACCCGTAACAAACTCTGGCCCTACATTTATTTCTAAAGGAATAGCAACAGATTTTGCTAAAGGAGAACCTGGGTTATTAGTAATGCAAGCAGTTAACAATCCTTTTTCATTTGCCATAGTAACACCTCCTATAACATATGGGGTTGTGCCAGATGCTGCAATCCCTACTACAACATCATTATTTGTAATATTAAATTCTTCTAAATCTCTCCATGCTTGCTGTAAATTATCTTCTGCGTTTTCTACCGCATTTCTTATGGCTTTATCGCCACCAGCAATTATACCTATTACCCTGTCTATAACACCAAATGTTGGCGGAATTTCTGAAGCATCTAAAATTCCTAATCTACCACTAGTACCTGCACCTATATAAAATAATCTTCCTCCTTTTTTATAGCGCTCCACAATACTATCTACCAATTTTGTTATTGAAGGTATTATGTACTTAACAGCTTCTGCTATTTTTTGATCTTCGTTATTAATACCCAACAAAAGATCTTTACTACTCATTGTTTCCAATGCATTATAGTTTGATGGCTGTTCTGTAATTTTAATATAATCTGACATAAAATCTTATTATTATTTTTTTTGGTTGATAAGGCTGCAGAATTATATTAAATGCATAAAAACACATTAAAAACTACAACACTTCTATATTTTTATTTTTAAATTCTACTAGTTTTTCATTGGTAGAGTCTAGTTCTGTAACTAGCATATCTATTTGTTGAATATCACAAATTTTGTAACGTTGCTTTGTATTTAATTTTTCAGAAATAACAGGTGCTATAACCTTTCTTGAAGACTGCATCATAGCTTTTTTCATTTGCACAATCTCCCAGTCAAACTCTGTTAACCCTTCATCTAAATCTATAGAGTGTGTTCCTAAAAAACAGATGTCTACTTTTATGCTATTTAACATATTAACAGCAGCAGAACCCATTGTTATTTGTGCATCTTTAGAAACCTTACCCCCTATAAAAATTACCTCTACATTTGGCTTAGACATTAATTGATTAGCAACTGGTAAACTTGGCGTAAAACAGGTTAATGATAAATTTGTAGGCAGCATTCTTGCCAGTTCCATATTGGTTGTTCCGCCAGTTAATAACAGTACTTGCCCGTTACGCAAAAGGTTTATGCATTTTACTGCAATCTTTGACTTTTTTTCTAAAGAATATACTTCATTAAACTGAAAACTATAGTTATTAAAGCCTAAAGAGATAGCACCACCGTGCACTTTTTTTAACTTTTTCTCTTTATGAAGCTCTTTAATATCTCTTCTAATTGTATCCATAGATACTTTTAAAAGGTCTGCCATATCTGTTAAGAGCACTCTATTGTGCACTCTTACCTCGTTTAAAATAAACTGTTGTCTTTCTTCTTTTAACATATTAGGCAAATATATGCAATAAAAATATTGCTAATAACTGCAAAGAAAAAACAATATTACATACAAAACAGCATAAAATTGCAAAAATTATTATCAACAATGCAATTATTTGCATTTTTTTGCATAAGTTTGAAAAGATTAACAATGAGTTAACTTAAAGTTTAAAACTATTAACATAAGATTTTTAAAGACTATTAATTTATAAGCATAGTAAAATATTAAACCCTAGAATTTACCTACTAACTAAAACCAAAAAAGTAATTTAAAACAAACTCTAATTATGAAAAAAGGATTTCAAAAATCAATCTTATTTTTTCTGTTTTTATGCTCCTTACAGATGTTTGGACAGTCTAAAACAGTTACGGGTGAAGTAAAAGACCCAGAAGGAGTGCCCATTCCTGGAGTTAGTGTTTTTGCAAAAAACACAAGCAACGGAACTGAAACTGATTTTGATGGAAAATTTACCATTGATTTATCAGATAGTGAAAACACAATTCTTGTTTTTTCTTATTTAGGATATGCAAAACAAGAAATACCGGTAGGCAACCAAAGCTTTTTTAATATTACACTTTTAACTGACGTACAAGGGTTAGATGAAGTTGTGTTGGTTGGTTACGGTAACCAAAAGAAGAGAAGTGTAACAGGATCTGTAGCTTCTGTAGACACAGACGTACTTGCATCTAGACCTATTACAGATGTTGCACGTGGTTTACAAGGGGTTACACCTGGTTTAACAATTACTACTCCAAGCGGACAAATAGGTACTAACCCAACTATTAAGCTTAGAGGTAATGTTGGCACATTAGGTACTGGTGGCGGTGCACAACCTTTAATATTGGTTGATAATGTTGAAATTCCAAGTTTACAATCTATTAACCCTGAAGATATTGATGAAATATCTGTTTTAAAAGATGCTGCATCTACTTCTATTTATGGTGCAAGAGGTGCTTGGGGTGTAATTTTAATTACTACTAAAAAAGGGCGTAGAAACCAGGCTCCTTCTATAAGTTACTCCAATAACTTTTCTTGGGCAACACCTACAAACACTCCAAAAGTAGCTCCTGCTGCCGAAGGTGCAGAAATGGCATTTGCTGCTGTTAACCGCAGAATACCATCATTACAATCTTACGGTGTTGTAGGTATGCGTATAGACCAACTTGCTATTGAAAAAATGAGAGAATGGGAAGAGCTATATGGAGGCCAAAACTTAGGCAATGAAATGGTAGAGGGCCGTGACTATGAAATTAGAGATGGTAGCTTGTTCTTTTACAGATCTTGGGATCCTAGAGAACAATTTGTAGAAAAATGGGCTCCACAACAAAAACACGATTTTTCTTTATCTGGTGGTAGTGAAAAAACCAACTATTATTTAGGTCTTGGTTATTTAGACCAAGGTGGTGTATACAAAACCAATCCTGATAAATACCAACGTTACAATGTAAATTTAAGTGTAAACTCTACTATTAACGACTGGGTAGATGTTAGAGCCAAAGTTTTACATAGCAACTCTAAAACTACAGAACCTTTTAAATTTGGTTCTGCTACTTATGATGCTTGGTTCTACACTACCAGATGGCCAGCTTTTTACCCATACGGAACTGTAGATGGCAAACCTTTTAGAAACCATATTTCTGAAGTAGAGCAAGCAAAAATGAATGAAACTAATTACTCTTTATCTAGAATTAACTTAGGTACTACTTTAACACCTATTAAAGATTTAGCTATAAACTTTGACTTTACACATGACAGAGTAGAAGAACATGAAAAGCAAGTGGGAGGCACTCTTTATGCGTATAATTTTTGGGGACAAGGAGCAGATTTCTCATATGTACCTTATAGTAGTTCTGCATATGACCGCGTACAATACAACTCGGACTGGAGCAGAAGAAATACCGCTAAAGCTTATTTAAATTATGATAAAGAATTTAACAATCATAAGTTCAAATTTACTTTTGGTGGTGATATGGAAGAATATGAATATTGGTTTCACTATTCTCAAAGAAGAGAGTTACTAAACCCAGACCAGGGTGAACTAGCCTTAGCAACAGGAGACCAATTTGTAGGAGGAGATAGAAACAAATGGACAACCTTAGGTTTCTTTGGTCGTGTTAACTATTCATATAAAGACAAATTATTACTAGAGGTTAATGCTCGTTATGATGGTTCTTCTAGATTATCATCAGACAAAAAATGGGGCTATTTTCCATCTGTATCTGCAGGTTATGTAATGACAGAAGAAGATTTTATGAAAAACTTAGATCCTGCTTTATCATTTTTAAAGTTTAGAGGTTCTTACGGTTCTGTTGGTAACCAAAACACGTACTTATCTAGTATTTATAGAATCATGTCCTCTACATCATCTAGTTGGTTAATTGACGGACAAAACCAATTAACCGTTGGCACACCTGGTGCACTACCTTCTTCATTAACGTGGGAGACTGTAACAACTTTAGATTTTGGTTTAGATGCTAAATTTATAAATAACAAACTAGGTTTAACTTTTGATTGGTACAGAAGAACGGTAAGTGATATGCATAGCTCTGGTGTAACGTTACCTAACACTTTTGGCACCTCTTCTCCAAGAAGAAACTTTGGTGAAATGCAAACTAATGGTTGGGAGCTTGCTTTAGATTTTAATCATCAATTTGATAATGATTTACGCATTAATGCAACAGCAACTTTATCAGACTTTAAAGAAAAAATTACAAAGTACGCTAATGACACCAAAAGCATTTACTCTAATTACGAAGGAAAAGTAATTGGTGAAATTTGGGGTTATGAAACAGATAGATTTTTTACTGAGGATGATTTTAATGCAGACGGATCTTACGCTGCAGGTGTTCCTAGTCAAGAATTGTACGAAACTAACGGGTGGTTTAAATATGGTCCTGGAGATATTAAATACAAAGATATTAATGGTGATGGTGTTATTGACTATGGCTCTAACACAGTTGGAGACTCAGGAGATATGAAAGTGATTGGTAACACCACACCAAGATATCAGTACAGCATACAACTTGGTGCAGATTGGAAAGGTTTTGACCTTAATATGTTTATGCAAGGTGTTGGTAAAAGAGATTTTTGGGCAAACGGACCTGTATTTATCCCTGGTTACCGCTATGCAGAGGCTTGGTATGACCATCAGTTAGATTACTGGACGCCAGAAAATACTAATGCATATTACCCAAGACCTAATGACCAGCAACAAAGTAATTCTCAAATGAATTTTTTACCGCAAACAAAGTACTTACTTAATATGTCTTACTTACGCATGAAAAACATAACTCTTGGTTATTCTTTACCAGAGTCTATCACCAATAAGCTTAAAGTAAACAAATTTAGATTATATGTAAGTGGAGAAAACTTATTTGAAATAAGCGGTGTAGAAATTCCTGTAGACCCAGAAGTAGACTACACAAACGCTGGTACTAATGACACATCTACATTTGGTAGAGTTTATCCTTTTAGAAGAAGTTATTCTTTTGGACTTCAAATATCTCTATAAATTTTAAAACTAAAAAAATGAAAGTAACAAATAAATTAATACTGCTTTTTCTTTGCATTGTTGCATTTGTAGGGTGTGAAGATGACTACCTTGATGTTCCCCCACAAGATTTACTTACAGATGAAACATACTGGACTAGTGAAGGCAATGTAAAGGCTTTTGCTTTTGGCTTCTATAATGGATATTTTAGAGGATACGGATCTAGCTATAGCTGGGGAAATTATTTTTCTGGACAATCTTTAAATGATGATTTTGCTTCTACAAACCCGTCTAGATTTACACAACAAGTACCTACCTCTGGTGGCGGCTGGGGCTTTAGTTGGGTACGTAAAGCAAACATTTTTATAAATCGTGTACAAACAGTTCCTATGGAGCAAGAAGCTATTAACCACTGGACTGGTATTGGTAGATTTTTTAGAGCTTTAGAATACCACGATTTAACAAGTAGATTTGGAGATGTTCCTTATTTTGACACTGAGCTATCTGAAAATGATAATGAACAATTATACAAAAAAAGAGATGAGCGCACTTTTGTAATGGATAAAGTACTTGAAGACTTACAATATGCAGCAGACAATGTTAGAGCTTCTGTAGATGACAATGGTTTAGAAGTAAATAAATATGTTGTACTAGCTTATATGTCTCGTATTATGTTGTATGAAGGTACTTGGCAAAAATATCATGAAGGGAACACAACAAAAGCTTTAGAGTACTTAACTGCTGCAAAATGGGCTGCTAATGAAGTTATAAGTTCTGGCAACTATAGTTTAGGCAATTATAGAGAAGTATTTAATTCTTTAAGCTTATCTGGAAATCCTGAGGTTATCTTATACAAAGAATACCAAGAAGGACTAATAACACACGCCTTAAACAGCTATAATAACAAAGAGCCACAAGTTGGTGTCTCTAGAAATGCTATTAATGCATATTTAGCCAATGACGGTTTACCTATAACAGTTTCGTCTGAATACCAAGGAGACCAAGGCATAGATAATGTTATGGCAAACAGAGATCCAAGAATTTATGAAACATTTGTTTCTTATGAATTACGTTTAAACGGCATCGCATCTAACCACTCATCATCTGGTTTTGCTACTCACAAATTTTTAAATGAGTCTATAAAAGATGATCCAATAGGTAGCTCTAACTTAAACCCTACAGACGCTCCAATTATTAGGTATGGAGAAGTTTTAATGAATTACGCAGAAGCTGCTGCAGAAATAGGAACTGTTGGTGGTGCTGCTATAACACAAGCAGATGTAGATAAATCTATCAATGTTTTAAGAGACAGACCTGGTGTTGAAATTCCACATTTAGAAGTTGCTGGAGATTTACCAGCGGTTGGTGGTGTAACTTATGATGACCCTAATAGAGATGCATCTGTACCAGCTTTATTATGGGAAATTAGAAGAGAAAGAAGAGTTGAGTTAATGATGGAAGGCTTTAGACTTGACGATCTTAAAAGATGGAAAAAACTTGAGTATGTAGATATGGTTGATAATCCTGAAATTAACCAAGGTGCATATATTGTTAAGGCAGATTACCCAGATAACAACTTAGATGAAATTACATTAACAAATGGAGATGAAGGATACATAGTTCCGGCCTCTGCGGCAGAATCTTTACGTGTTTTTGACAACCCAAGAGTTTACTTAAGCCCTATTCCTTTAGATCAAATTACGCTGTATAAAAATCAAGGTGTAGAGCTAGAGCAAAATCCTGGCTGGTAACTAAATAATTATAGTTTTTTAGTTTTTCAAAAAAAGTTCTTCAGGTTTATTTCTGAAGGACTTTTTTAATACCTAGTAGCATTTTTCAAAAAAAAACATAAATCACATCGTATGAAAATTTATTCTTTTAGATATTTTTTTATAGCAACTATAGCGTTACTGTTTGTTAGTTGCAAATCTTCAAAAGAACTATCATTTTTTAATAAAACCCCTTTAGGAAAAACTAAAAAAACCACAAAATGGGATCCAAAAACACCTTATAATATTGAAGAATTTAGGGCTGCTTGGGTTGCTACTGTTGCTAATATTAATTGGCCCAGTAAACCAGGCTTATCTATTTATGAACAACAAAAAGAAGCTTTAGCTCTTTTAGATTATTTAAAAGATCATAATTTTAATGCTGTAATTTTTCAGGTTAGGCCTCAAGCAGACGCTCTTTACCAAAGCAGTATAGAACCCTGGTCTTATTACTTAACAGGTGAACAAGGCAAAGCTCCGGAACCATTTTATGATCCTTTAAAGTTTTGGATTTATGCTGCGCACGAAAGAGGCTTAGAGCTACACGCATGGCTAAACCCATACAGAGCACACCATACACAAGGAGGTAATATTAAAAATACATCTGTTGTAAAAACCAATCCAGAATTAGTTGTTGGTTTAGAAAATGGAATGTATTGGATGGATCCTTCTTTACAAGAAACCCAAGACCGTTCTTTAGCTGTTGTTATGGACATTGTTAACAGGTACGAAGTAGACGGAATACATTTTGATGATTATTTTTATCCTTACGATTCTTACAACAACGGCAAAGATTTTCCAGATAACAAAAGTTGGAGCGCATACATTAGTAATGGAGGAAAACTAAGCAAATCTAACTGGAGAAGACAAAGTGTGAATACTTTTATTAAAAATGTATATACCGAAATTAAGAAAAGTAAACCTCACGTAAAATTTGGTTTAAGTCCGTTTGGAATATGGAGACCTGGCTACCCAGAATCTGTTGTAGGTTATGATCAGTATGAAAAACTATATGCAGATGCCAAATTATGGATAAACAATGGGTGGGTAGATTATTTTACACCTCAACTTTATTGGACAACAAACAAAATAGGACAAAGTTTTCCTGAACTATTAGGCTGGTGGCAAACAGAAAACAGCAAACAAATGCACTTATGGCCAGGTATAAAAGTAGATTTAGGTGGTACTAAAGAAAACCTAGATGAGGTTTTTAATCAGATCATGATTACTAGAGGTATGCTACCAAAAAGCAAAGGCACTGTACATTGGAGTATTGGTCCGCTAATTAAATATGATACATTATCTAAGGGATTGTTAGCCAAACCATACAAAAACAAAACCTTAGTACCACCATCTCCTTGGTTAGATAATACTCCGCCACTACAACCAATAGTGAAAACCACAAAAAAAGGAAACACCGTACAAATTAGTTGGGAACATAACAATACTACAGATGTGTTTAGATGGGTGCTTTATTTTAAAAGAAATGGCAAAAAATGGCAACACACTATTTTAAATCGTAGAAATAGAAATTACAACATTCCTCTTACTCTTAAAAACAACACAAATACCTTAAATAAAATTGGCTTAACAGCTTTAGATAGAACTGGAAACCAAAGTGAATTTTTTGAACTTATAATTAATTAAAAATATGACTCCGATTATAGTTTTTAGTGTAATTACAGGTTATTTTGGATTGTTAATGCTTATTAGCTACTTAACCTCCAGAAAATCTGACAATGACACTTTTTTTACAGGAAACAGAAAATCTCCTTGGTACCTAGTTGCCTATGGTATGGTTGGTGCTTCTTTATCTGGTGTTACTTTTATTTCTGTACCTGGTGAGGTGGCTAATACTGGCTGGACCTATTTACAATTTGTACTTGGTAATATTGTAGGTTACGTAATAATAGCATTTGTATTAATTCCTTTATTCTACAAACTAAACCTAATTTCAATTTACGAATATTTAAAAGACCGTTTTGGATTAAAATCTTATAGAACTGGAGCATCATTCTTTTTAATTTCTCAAACAATTGGCGCTTCTTTTAGGCTATTTTTAGCTGCTATTGTTTTACAAATTGCTTTTTTTGATTCCTTTGGTATTCCGTTTTGGGTAACCGTCTTAGTTACTATTTCCTTAATATGGTTGTACACTTTTAGAGGTGGAATAAAAACTATTGTATGGACAGATACTATACAGACAACTTTTTTACTTTTAGCTGTAACCATTAGCATTATTGTAATTCTTAGTCAACTAAACCTATCTTTTGATGATGCCATTAAATTAGTTACTACAAGTCCTAAATCTAAATTATTTGAGTGGGATTGGTTATCTGACCGTAATTTTTTTAAAACCTTTACTGCTGGTATATTTATTACCATTGCAATGAATGGTTTAGACCAAAATGTGATGCAAAAAAACCTAACATGCAAAAACGTAAAAGATGCTCAAAAAAACATCCTATGGTTTTCTATTACCTTTTTAATATCAACTCTTTTATTTTTAATTCTTGGTGTATTACTTTATCAATATGCATTAGCCAACAATATTCCAATTCCAGAACGTACAGATGATTTGTACCCATTACTTGCTTTAAACTATTTTGGGCTCCTTGTCGGAATTGTTTTTTTACTTGGGATAATTGCAGCTGCATTTTCTAGTGCAGACTCTGCCTTAACTGCATTAACCACTTCTTTTTGTATTGATATTTTAAACATCAGAAAAACAAAAACGGTGCAGAAAAAAACTAGACTTTACGTACACATAGGGTTTACAATGCTAATGTTTTTAGTAATTATTGTATTTAACTCTTTTAACGATGCTAGCGTTGTTAGTGCTGTTTTTAAGGTTGCAGGCTTTACCTATGGCCCAATTTTAGGTTTGTATTCTTTTGGTTTAATAACACGCAAAAAAGTAAAAGATAAACTTGTACCTTTAATTTGCATTATTGCCCCTATACTATCTATCATTTTAAATTACAATTCAGAAAAATGGTTTAACGGCTTTAAATTTGGCTTTGAGATTTTAATAGTAAATGCAATTTTAACTATGCTGGGCCTATGGCTAATAACTATAAAACCTAAAACTTCTTTGAACTAAACACCTATACAAATGAAAACAAAAATAGTAACCACTTTTTTACTTACCCTACTTTTAGGCATAGCCGTAAAAGGACAAGAAAAAGTTACCTCACCAGAGTTTTTAAAATATACAAATAGCAAATGGGTAGACTCTGTAATGAAAAGTTTAACTCCAAAGGAAAGAATTGGTCAACTAATGTTTGTTGCTGCCTACTCTAACAAGGGAATTGAACATGAGAAAGAAATTTTAGAAACAATACAAAAATGGAATATTGGAGGTTTGGTATTTTTTCAAGGAGATCCTGTTACTCAAGTTAAACAAATGAATAGCTACCAAAAACAAGCTAAAACTCCTTTACTAGGAGCTATTGATGCAGAATGGGGTTTGGGTATGCGTTTAGATAGCACAATTAGTTACCCTTATCAAATGGCTCTTGGCGCTATACAAAACAACAACTTAATTTACAAAATGGGTACTGAGGTTGCGAGGCAAATAAAAAATACCGGTTTACATTTAAATTTTGCTCCTGTTGCAGACGTTAACAATAATCCAGATAATCCTGTAATTAACTACCGCTCTTTTGGTGAAGATAAATACAAAGTGGCTCAAAAAAGTATTGCTTATATGCAAGGTATGCAAAATGCAGGCCTGTTAACTACAGCTAAACACTTTCCTGGACACGGAGATACTAATACTGACTCTCATTACAAATTACCACAAATTAACCACTCATTAGAACGCTTAAATAATTTAGAACTTTACCCTTTTAAAGAACTAATAAATGCAGGATTAAATGGTGTTATGGTTGCTCATTTAAATATTCCTGCACTAGATGCATCTGAAAAACCTTCTACTCTTTCTAAAGCAATAGTAACAGACTTATTACAAAACAAACTAGGTTTTAGTGGTTTAATTATTACCGATGCAATGCGTATGAAAGGTGTTACTAACAACAACAAACCTGGTATTGTAGATAAAGAAGCAGTACAAGCGGGTAATGATGTATTAGAACTTACACAAAATGTTGCTAAAGCAATTACAGAGATAGAAAATGCAGTTAAAAACAATAGTATTTTACAAGCCGATATTGACAATAGAGTTCGTAAAATATTAGCCGCAAAACAATGGGCCGGACTCCATAACTACAAACCCACTCCTAACAAAAATTTAGTACATAACTTAAATAATGCTAATGCTAAATTGTTAAAAAGACAATTGGTAGAAGCTTCTTTAACGGTACTTAAAAATGACGACGACGTAGTGCCATTACAAAAATTAGACACTTTAAATATTATGTCTATTTCTATTGGTGACTCTTTAACTACAAAGTTTCAAAAAACTTTAGGTTTATATGACAATGTAAAACATTTTAATATTGGCAATGATATCAACCCTGCTACAATAGACAAATTAAAAAAGGCTATTAACAACCATAATCTAATTTTGTTAGGTATACACGACTCTAGCGCTTTTCCAAAAAATAAAATTAGTTTTTCTAATACACTATTAAAGTTTATTGAAGGCTTACCCTTTAATAAAACAGTGGTTACTTACTTTAAAAATCCATATTCAATAGCCAAAATTAAAAATATAGAAAAAGCCAAGAGCTTAATACTAACCTACCAAGATAGTAAAACTACACAAGACATTGCTGCCCAACTTATATTTGGAGGAGCCTCTGCAAACGGCAAACTACCTGTTAGTATAGGATCAAAATTTAAAGCAGGAGCAGGATTAACAACAGCTAAAAAAATTAGATTTAAATACACATTACCAGAAGATGCTGGTTTAAACTCCAAAACATTAAACTCTGGGATAGACTCTTTAATACAACAAGCCATATCTAACAAAGCAATTCCTGGCGCACAAGTGCTTATTGCAAAAAATGGTAAAGTTGTTTTACACAAAGCTTACGGCACCCACACGTATAGTGACACAACTAAGGTTAAATTATCTAATTTATATGATATTGCCTCAGTTACCAAAATATCATCTGCCCTGCCTGCGCTAATGCATTTACAAGATGCTAACAAGTTTAGTACAGAAAAAACTATTGATGATTATTTACCTTATTTTAAAGGCTCTAACAAAGCAGGTATTCCTTTTAGAGAAATACTAACACACCAAGCTGGTTTTTCTCCTTGGATCCCGTATTGGCAAAACACTTTACGCAAAAACGGGAGTTACAAATGGCACACTATTAAAAGAGATTCATCTGCTCGTTTCCCTATAAAAATAACATCTAATATGTGGTTAAATCGCAACTACAAAAAGAAGGTTTTTAAAGCTATTAAAAAATCACCTGTAAGTGATGTAAAAAAATACAAATACTCTGGATTAGTCTTTTACTTGCTACCTACTATTGTTGAAGAAATAACAAGTACAAATTTTGTAGACTATATTAACGCTAATTTTTATGATAAATTAGGTGCCACAACACTAACATACAACCCAGAACAAAAATTTAGTCATAGCAAAATTATACCTACTGAAAATGATTTTTTGTTTAGGCACAGTACAATACACGGAACAGTACATGATGAAGGAGCCGCTATGATGGGAGGTATATCTGCAAACGCGGGCTTGTTTTCTAATGCAAACGACCTTGCAAAATTAATGCAAATGTATTTAGATATGGGAACTTATGGTAATGAAGAGTTTATTTCTAAAAACACATTAAAACAATATACTAGTGTACAATTTCCAGACAATAATAACCATAGAGGCATTGGGTTTGACAAACCATACTTAATTTACAAAGGGGAAAACAGTAACACTGCCAAAGACGCAAGTAAAGAAAGTTTTGGACATACTGGGTTTACCGGCACAATGGTATGGATGGACCCTAAAGAAAATGTATTGTTTGTTTTTTTATCTAACAGGGTAACTCCTACTAGAGAAAACAGAACACTTTACAAATTAAACACCAGAACTAAAATACAGCAAGTTATTTATGATGCTATTAAATAGCATTATCACTAAAACAAAAAAAGAGTGCCTAAAAGGCACTCTTTTTAACTAACCAACTAAATACTTAATATAGTAATTAATTTTCTTTATCTTCTTCAAACTCAGTTTCTGCAACACCAGTTTTTGCTGTGTTTAAGTCTCTAAACTGTAAGCTTGGTTTTTTCCGTCAAAATCAAAAACTAAAATCTCTTTAGACTGCATAAAGTCTAAACTTTTAAAGCTATTAAATTTATTATTTTGTAATTGTAATACTTTAAGGTTAACCAATTGTCCAAATTCTTGAGGTATATCTCCCATTAATTGGTTATTGGCAATTACCAACTCTTTTAACTCTACTAGATTACCCAACTCTCTTGGCACAAAACCAACTAAAGTGTTTTCAAAAAGTCCTAGGCTTTCTAACTTAGTTAAACTTCCTAACTCATCAGGAATTATACCTGTTAACTTATTGCTAGAAACATTTAACTCTTTCAATTTTTTTAATTTTCCTATGCTTTTAGGAATCTCGCCTTTTATTAGGTTATTAAATAAAATTAGATTTTCTAAATTGGCTAAGTCTCCCAGTTTAGTAGGTAACTCACCAGTTAACAAGTTCATTTCTAAATGAAGTGTTTTTAACTCCTTTAACTTAGTAATTGTTTCTGGTATTTCTCCGTTTATTTTATTAAACGCTAAATTTAAATCTTGTAAGTTTTTTAGCTTACATATTGTTTTTGGTAAAGTTCCATCTAAATTATTTCTAAACAAATTTATACCAACAACTTTATTATCTTCTACTTTAATTCCTTTCCAAGTAGAAACCGGTTTATTTAAATCCCACTTAGTTGTCCATTCACTACCATTTGTAGCGTTGTACAAATCTATTAACACCGCTTTCTCTTTTGAAGAAATTTGTGCTGTAACTGCCTGTAACGTAATGGCTACAAAAGCTATAATTGTGTAAGTAAAATTCTTTTTCATTTGTATACTAGTTTGCAAGTATTGTGATACAAATAGAAACTAATTATAGACAACTGGCAAAATTATTAGATGAAATACAGGCACTTAGCTCATTTTTGTTGTGAAATGCGCTTTTTTTGTGGTTTAGCAAATCTACTTACAAATACTTATTTTACTTACATATCTTCTAGACTAAGGGTTAAATCTTCCCAAGTAGCCATTAATTCTTTTAATTTTTTCTTTTTGGCTTCATATTTATCAAAAAAATCTGGCTCAGCAATGGTAGCTTCATACTCCAATAAAAGTTTTTCATCTATCTTTTTAATAGTACTTTCTAAGGTAGAAATTTCACTTTCTACATTACTAAGTTTATTTTTTAATGATTTTATTTTTTTCTGATCTTTATAATCTACTTTTTTATTCTCCTCTTTTTTTACTTCTTGCTTTACCTTGGTCTTTTTTTCTATAGCCCTAAAATTTTCTGCTTTACGTTGTTCTAAATAATAATCTATATCTCCTAAATACTCGCGTATTTTTTGATCTTTAAACTCGTATACTTTATTGGTTAAGCCTTGTAAAAAATCTCTATCATGAGATACAAGTATTAATGTGCCCTCAAAATTTTGCAGAGCTTGTTTTAAAACGTTTTTAGATTTTATATCTAAGTGGTTGGTAGGTTCATCCATTACCAAAACATTTAGCGGTTGCAACAGCATTTTAGCTAATGCTAAACGGTTACGCTCACCACCAGACAATACTCTTACATACTTATCTACATCATCTCCTCTAAATAAAAATGATCCTAAAATATCTCTAACTTTGCTTCGGTTGGTTTCATTAGCAGCATCAATCATAGTATCTAAAATGGTTTTGGTACCATCTAAATACTCTGCTTGGTTTTGCGCAAAATACCCTATTTGTACATTGTGTCCTAGTTTTAAATGGCCTGTATAATCTAACTCACCCACCATAATTTTAGCCAAAGTAGATTTACCTTGTCCGTTTTGTCCAACAAATGCAGTTTTACTATCGCGTTCTATTAATAAATCTATATTATTTAATACTTGCTTTTCTCCGTAGTTTTTAGATAAATTTTCAATCTCAGCAATAATTTTTCCAGGAGTTATAGATATCGGAAAACGTAAATTCATAACACTATTATCATCCTCATCTACCTCTATCCTATCAATCTTATCTAATTTTTTAATTAAAGATTGTGCCATAGTTGCCTTAGATGCTTTTGCTCTAAATTTCTCTATCAGCTTTTCTGTTTGCTGTATTTGCTTTTCTTGATTTTTTTGCGCACTTAATTGTTGTGTTTTAAGCTCATTACGCTGAATTAGGTATTCTGAATAAGGTTTATTGTAATCGTATATTCTACCTAAAGATATTTCTATGGTTCTGTTGGTAACATTATCTAAAAACATTTTATCATGCGATACAATTACCACTGCACCAGAATATCCTTTTAAAAATTGCTCTAACCAAATAATAGATTCTATATCTAAGTGGTTGGTAGGCTCATCTAACAACAATACATCATTGGTTTGTAATAGTAATTTAGCCAACTCTATACGCATACGCCAACCACCAGAAAATGTTTCGGTTTTTTTATCAAAATCTTCTCTACTAAAACCTAAACCCTGTAACACTTTTTCTGTTTCTCCTTGGTAGTTATAACCTCCAAGAATTTCATAATGATGCGTAATATCATTTAAGTCTATTATAAGCTGACTATAACTTTCGCTTTCATAATCTGTACGTTCTGCTAGCTGATGATTTATTTCATCTAACTTTAACTCTAATGCTTTTATTTCTTCAAACGCCTGGTAAGACTCTTCTAAAACAGATCTGCCTTCTACAAAATCTATATCTTGTTTTAAAAAACCAATTTTTACATCTTTATCTGCGGCTATTGTACCACTATCTATTGGCATTTCTTTAGAAAGTAGTTTTAACAGTGTAGATTTACCTGCTCCATTTTTTCCTATTAACCCAACACGGTTTCCAGGATTTAGTCTAAAAGAAATTTCTTCGAATAAAAATTCTCCTCCAAAAGAGACAGATAAATTGTGAATATTAAGCATAAATTGTGACTAATGTTACAGATGAAAATTATAGAATATAGTATTTTTGTAAAAACTTTTTGCAAATGTTAAAAAAAGGAAACAAACTTGGCAGTATTTTAACAGGAACTTGTCCTAAATGTCATTCTGAGAGTATGTATAAGGATAAAAACCCTTACCATTTATCAAATGTTTACGATATGCACGAGCGCTGTTCTCATTGTGGTACCAAATATCAAATGGAACCTTCTTTTTTTTATGGTGCAATGTATGTTAGTTATGGCGTTGGTATTGCCTTTGCTGTTGCTGCATTTTTTATTTCATATTTGTTTATTAAAACAAGTCTGCTAGTAAGTTTTATTTGTATTGTTGCTACGTTAATTGGTTTTATGCCTATAATTATGAGACTTTCTCGTAATATATGGATTAATATGTTTATGCATTACGATAAAAACGCAGTTGCTAACTTTAAGAAACAGAAGTAAGATACCTTTTTACAAAACGTTTACAGTCTATTTCTGCTGCAAGTGGCTTATTATTTTCTATAAAATTGTACAACTGCTGTGCTGCATATGGCCCAGCCATTACTCCTCTAGAGCCAAAACCGTTTAACACAAATATGTTTTTATGTTTGGGGTGCTCACCTACAAGTGGTTTACGGTCTGCTACCGTGGGTCTTACGCCTGCTTTGTGGTCTACCACCTCATAATTACATTTTAAAAATGTATGAAGCTTAGTTAACAACTCTTCTTTAGCTGCTTGTGAAGTATTGTTAGTTTTATCATCTCTGTTATATGTAGCTCCAATTCTGTATAAATTATTACCCATTGGAATAATAAAAACCGATGACTTTATAACTCTTTCTTCCTTTAAATCTGGTGCTTTTATAGTTAAAAGCTCGCCTTTGGTTCCATTTAAAGGCAAATAATTAAAATATGGATTGTTTTTTAGCCCAAAACCAGTTGCAAAAATTATTTTTTCTGCTTTTATGCCTTTGTAGTTTATACAATCATCTTCAATTGTTAGTGCATTAAAATTAAAAGTTTCTTGCAGCAAAGCATTTTTAGAAATAAGGTAATTTTTATAGGTAGATAAAAGCTCTTTAGTATCTATTCTACCTGTGTGTAAAACCTCTCCGTAGCCAAAATTAGCATCTATATTAGCATTTTTATTTTGAATAATTTTAGGCGACAAAAAATAACTAAGACTAGGTTTATCCATAGCCTCAAACCACATATTTTGTTCTTCTACAGATGCAAACCTACGTAGCACTGGTATTTTATAGTCTAACTGTACTTGTAATTTTTTTTCTAGTGTTTTATAAAATAGCAAAGCAATATCTAATTGGTGTTTTGCATTCCAAGCTAACGTAAAGCGTTTTAAAATTACAGGATTATACAACCCGCCAGCAACTACAGAAGATGTCTGTGAACTATCTGCAATTACCTTAAACGTTTTATTGTTTTGCTCTAGTGTCTCACAAAAAGATATACCTGCCAAACCAAGACCTACAATTACATAATTTACCATACTACAAAAGTAGATAAAGTAGCTTAATTTAAAGCATAAAAAAACTCCCTAGGATAAATATCCTAAGGAGTTTGCTTATTTTATTTGAATTGGAATTCTAAAGCAATTTTTTTAATAGCTCCACATATCTTGTTCTCTGTCTCTAATAACCTCTTTAATTCTTTTGGCTTCTAGTAACTGGAACAATGCGTTGTCTGAAATGTAATCTTTAATTTTACGATCTCCGTGTACATTTTCTTCTTTGTAAATTGTTGCATGAAACCTTCTAGAGTTTAGCAACATATCAAAAGAAATTGGACTTGCAGAATTACGCTGGTTAAAGACTTTTGCTTTATGTAATATTTCTCTGGCATCTGGGTACCAAACCCAAAATAAAGGAATTTTATTACCATCTATATCTACAGATTCATCATCTATAAAGTTAACATCTGGTGCAACTGGTGCAATACCTAATAAACGATATTTTAACTCACCTTGTCTTTTATCAAAATACCACATTCCTTTAATTAGGTATTCTTCTAAATCTGCTGCTACAAGATCTCTTTTATTAATGTATTCTTCAGATACTTCTTCACCAGCATTGTACTGGTCATAACCGTAATCTGTTGTATCTACTTTTTGCATAGAAGCTTTTAAATCTTCTAACTTTCTTTTTTCTGTAAAGTAAGAATCTGCATAAACTTCTAATTCTCCGCTTTTAATAGCTTTCATTAAAACGTGGTATAAAGACCTTCTGTTTTTTCCTATATCAATTGTATCTATAGGGTAGTATAACGGAAAGTTTACACGCTCATCTAAATCTATAACTTCCCATACAGTTGTAGACCATAAAACATCTCTGTCGTCTACGTAACCATACTTTAAAGGTCCGTCATTATCTTTTTTAATTTGTGCCTCAGTTTTTACACCTATTTCTTCTGGCTTTTTTGCATTCAATACGTTTGATTGCGCCATAGCAGATATTGAAGACACTGCTAAAAATCCTACTACTAAAATGTTTTTCCAATTCATCATTTAAATAATTTTGTTTTGAAGCTATAAGTAAGTTGCCATTTTACAATAGCAACTTACCGTTTAGTTTCATTTATTCTAGTTTGTAATTTCTACAAGTACACTAGAAACTTTCTTTAATCTGTAACTCTTGTTATTTGTAATATAAGCTTGGATATTAAATATCTGAACCATATCACCTCTTTTTGCTCTTTTTAATGCAGACTTAGCTCTACTGTCTAATTTTCTACCATTAACTCTTATTGTTGGTTGTCCTGGAACTTTAAAGCTAAAGCCGCTTACACCAATATTTAAATCAAAATCAAAATCTTCTAATATTGCACCTATTGTAGAAACTTCTAAGTTTTTACGAGGCATTTTAACGCTACCAGTTTCTCCTCTAATAGAACCTGTTGGACTTGGTATATCTTTAATTCTAAATTCTGAAGAAGAACTAACTGGTTTGCCATCTGGTAATGTACCAGAAGCTTTAATTGTTACTGTTCTACCAGAACCAGGAGTCATAACATACTTGCTACCACTTACAGGCTTTAAACCAGGAGCAGAAGCTCTTACTTTATTGTTTGGTATACCAGGTATAGAAATTGTCATTGGGTTAGCAACACCACGGTAAACAACGTTCATTTTATCTGCTGCAATTAATGCTGCACTTGGCTTAGATATAGTTGCAAAAGAATTTTTAACTTCTACTGGAACTTCTTCACCATCTTGCTTAAAGAAAAGTGTACCTGCTACTTCGTGATCTCCTGGGTTACCAGCACCAATTAACATTTTAACACCTCCAGCTTCTAGCTGATAATCTGTACCTTCTTTTAATTTTCTACCATCTAATGTTAACTCTGCTCTTACTGGAGTAGATGTATCATCAGTTTTGCTAATTATAATTTTACCATCATACTTTTCACCTGCATAAAATGCTGATTTAGATCCAAAAAGTGATGTTTTAAATTTCTTTAAAGAAACTTGGTCTGTTAAATTACCTTCTAACATTGCTTTTAAAGCGTCTTCTTCAGTTGCTTTAATATCAGACTGTAAAGCTGTAATTTTAGTTAAAGAAGCTATTAAAGGAAAACCTTCATAGTGATAGTTAATCCAATCTTGCTTGGTTTTATCTTTCTTCTCTACTTTACCATTAGCGTCACCAGTTTCAAATCTAGCTTTTACAGATCCTTTAATTTTATCTGGCACAAGGCTAGATACTTGCTCACGGTAGTCTTTAATTCTTTTCATGAACTCTTTACCACCTGGAGCTAAATTTTCTCCGCTAAAGAATTTTTGATCTAAATAATCAGACTTATCCATAACTTGGTAATCTGTAGGATCCTCAACGTTCTTAGTCATCTCTTTCTTAAGACCTTCTAAATAGTCATAATACTCTTGAGATATTGCTTGTACTTTTTGTGCTTTTTTGTAATCCTCAGCATATTTTGCTGCGTTTTCTTCAGCCTTTGTTCCAAGACCTTCTAAAAAAGCTACGTTGTTTTCTGTTGTTTTTTTGTTAGAAGCTTCCATCTTTACATTCATTAAGCCGAATGCAGCTAGAACTTCTTTACTCATATTTAACGCCAGCATACAAATGAACACTAAGTACATTAAGTTTACCATTCTCTGACGTGGTGACTGTTTTCCTCCTGCCATGTTTTCTACTAATTTTAGTTAATAATTGATTTGGGGTTAAGTATTAACTAATTAGTTTTTACTCATTGCTGATAACATACCACCGTATACTCCGTTTAAAGAAGATAAGTTAGTAGCTAAAGATTCCATTTGATCTTTTAATGCTGAAGAGTTTTGTACTACTTCTTCATTAATTGAAGCTTGTCTGCTAGCACTCTCTAATTGTACTTTGTATAAGCTGTTTAATGATTCCATCTGCGTAGCAGCCTGTACCATTTCTTCAGAATACTTTCTAGTAGATTCCATTGCGTCTACAGTAGGAGCAATTCCTTTAGCAGCACCTTCAAAGTTTTTAATGCTGTTACCAAGGCTTCCCATTAATTCTGCATCAACACCAGCTTCTTTTAACATATCATCTAATTTTTTAGATAAAGATGCTTCTGTTTCTTTAACTTCTAAAGCTTCGTTTTTCTTTTTAGCTGATCCTTCACCACCTGCTAACTCTGGGTATACTAAAGACCAATCTAACTCGTCTTCTATTGGCTCAAATGCACTAATGGCAAAAATAAGTGCCTCTGTAATAAGACCAATTGCTAATAATACACCACCGTTTAATGGACCTAACTCCCAGTGAAGAATTTTAAACAATGCTCCAATAATTACTACAGATGCTCCAAGGCCATAGGCCATATTAAATAATTTCTTTGTTGATTTTGATTGTGCCATAATTTCTAATTTTAATTTGGGTTTATTAATTATAAGTATTTAAGGTTAAATTTATTCGGTTTTTTAGTCGGTAGAATCTTCTTCTCCCATATAATCTTGTACAGTTCTAAAGCCAATATAACTACGGGCAGAATCTCTGTATTCATAATCTCTTGTAGATACTTGTAAGAAGTAAGCAACATCTTTCCAAGAACCACCACGTATTACTCTTCTTGCGTTTCCACTATCTCCTCCGTTAGGATTCATTGTAGATACAAAATCATAAGTACTTGGGTCGTAGCTAGAGCTTGTCCATTCAGACACGTTACCAGCCATATTATACAAGTTAAAGTCGTTAGGCTCATAAGATTTAGCCTCTACTGTATATAATGCTGCATCTGCAGCGTAATCTCCTCTTTGTGGCTTAAAGTTTGCCATATAGCAACCTGTGTCACTAATAACATAAGGACCACCCCATGGGTACATACCACCTTCAATACCGCCTCTTGCAGCGTACTCCCACTCTGCTTCTGTAGGCAATCTAAATTTGTTTACTGGTTGTTTACCTCTACTTTTTTGGTCGTCGTTCTTTAATTTTGTTCTCCAGTTACAAAAAGCTGTTGCTTGATCCCAAGTAACACCAACTACAGGGTACTCACTATAAGCATCATGCCAAAAATAATCGTTATGCATTGGCTCGTTATAAGAGTATTCAAAATCTTTAATCCAAACTGTTGTATCTGGGTATATTGGTAACTCTGTCTGCTTAATAAAATCTTTTCTGCTTCCAGTTTTAGATCTTGCAGCTGCGTCAATATCCATCCAACTATACTTGTATATAAGTTGTGTTACATCTATAGTACGTTGGCCGTTGTATGCTTCTTCTTCAGGTATGTATAATTTATCCATTACCTCTACATAGTACTCATCTGGAAATTCAGACGTGTCCCAAATAAGTTTTTCATCCTTATTTAAAGCTCTACCTTCATATCCTAATGGGCCACCACCTCCGTAGTTGTCCATCATATACTTATCATACTCAGACATTTTAGTTGTATCTGCATCTTTAAATGCATAATCTCCAATACCACCATCTTCTGGGCCTAAGCCTAACTCGTCTGCCAGTATTGCCAATTTTGTTCTTGTGATAGAATCTTTAACCCATTCTACAAACTGACGATACTCACTATTTGTTATTTCAGTATCATCCATATAAAAAGAAGTTACTGTAACAGTTTTAGTTGGCGCATTTAAAACCTGCGCTTGGTCTTCTTCTGTTTTACCCATGATAAAAGATCCTCTTGGGATCAATTCCATACCATAAGGTTTCTCCGGATACCATTTTTTTCCTTGGGCTCCTACCAATTCTCCTTTTGTTCCTGACTTACCACAACTGCCAAGTAAAAGAACAAATCCCATGGACATTAACAATAGTTTCTTCATAATTATAGGTTAAATTTCGATTTAAGATATTTAGTTCTTAAACATATATATTCAATCATTAAAACAGCGTTTTAAACGAAATATTGTATTAAGACACGTTATTTTGTTATTTTTTTAATTGAGGCCTTTTTTAAATGCCTTAAACCACCTTTCTGGAATGTTTTGGTTGGTAGCCTCAACATAATCCGCCTTGGTGCAGGGTAATAACGCAGGCATTTCGTTTTTATTATATGAATTTAAAATTGATGGCACTTCTACCCACCATCTTTCTGTTAAATTACTTTTATAAAAAACTAGTTCCTCTAAGTCTGACGGAACTATATACTTTGTAAATGCTTCTTTATTTAAATAAGGTAGTTCTTGTACTCTAAAGTTGTATCCTTCTATAAAGTACCATATTATTTGGGCTACTAACTGAAATGATTGGTTTGAGTTTTCGCTTTCAAAAACGCCAAACACTGCTAATTTTTCACTTATACCTGCATACCTTGCAATGGCACAAATTTCTCTTCCTGTAAATCCGTTTGGAGAAAAATTATTTAACATTCCCATTTCGCTTGCGCGCACAGCTCGTGCATCTAAACTAACAATATGTGCATTTCGTAGAATTGGCTCTACCAAGGTAATATCTGATGTTACCTCTCCTAAACGATAAGCATCAAAAAAAAGACGCTCCATTAAGTCTATTTCTTCTTGAGAGTTAAAATAGCTTTGATAGCCAATATTTGAAAAATTAAATAAATTATTGGGCTTATCTGTAATAATTTTACTCATATAGGAATGAGAGGAAATAAGCTCTTCATGATCTCCAAAATCAAACCTACTATCTACATTTACTAGGTTAATCATATTTCGGAGTCCGTCAAAAGCTCTGTAACAAGGGTATGTTAGGTCTTGTGTAGGACCAATTACTATTGGCACTATATTTTCTTCTATTAAGCCAGCTATTACTTCTTTTACTACAAAATATGTGTCACTAACTTTTTCGCCTGGCTCTACATCTCCTAAATCTATAATGGTAGAGTTCCAATTACCTACCATTAGTTTGTATAGCTCTAGCCTAACTCCAGATAAATCTAAAGGTTCTGCTTTTTTTTCAAAAGCATTTCTGGCTTCGTTTACACCAATTATAGCTATAGATGCCATTGCCAAAACTGGCAATCCTTCTTTTTTTGTGTGTTTATATATTTTTTTTCCTAATGCTTGCGACGGTAATAGCTCACAATGAGCTATTACTTTATCTGCCACTGGAGTCAAAAAATCGAACGCCATATATTTTTACTTCTTAGTCTTTGGTTTTGCTTTTGCCTTAGGTTTTGCTTTTGCTTTGGTTTTTTTCTTTGGGGTTTTCTTTTCTATCATTGCTTTAGCTTCTTCTAAAGTAATTTTAGTAGCGTCTACTGTTTTAGCCAATTCTACTTTTATTTTACCTTTAAGAACATTGTGTCTACCCCACCTTGCTTTTTCTATACGTATACCTTCTTCTGGCCATTCTTGTATTAGCTTATCTATTTCTTTTTGCTTTTTAGCTTCAATAAGTTCTACAATATCTTCATAAGAAAGTGTATCAAAATCGTATTTTTTATTTACGTTAATAAACATTCCGTTCCACTTTATAAACGGACCAAAACGCCCTACACCTTTAGTAACCTGCATATCTTCATAAGAAGCTATTGGTGCATCTGCCTTTTGTTTTTCTTTAATTAACTCTATTGCTCTTTCTTTGGTAATATCTAAAGCACTTTCTCCTTTTTCCATAGAGATAAACTTTTTACCAAATTTTACATAAGGACCAAACCTACCAACGTTTGCAGATACTTCTTCACCTTCATACGTACCTAAATCTTTTGGAAGTTTAAAAAGCTCCATTGCCTCATCAAAAGTAATAGTACCTAAGGAGTGCTCTGGTAATAAACTTGCAAATTGTGGTTTCTCTTCTTCTTCTGCTGTACCTATTTGCACCATTGGCCCAAACCTACCTAAACGTACAGAAACTTGCCTGCCTGTTTTTGGGTCTGTACCTAAAATACGTTCTCCACTTGCTCTATCTGCATTTTGCTCTACATCTTCAACCTTAGGATGAAAATCTTTGTAGAAGTCTTTCATTACTTTACCCCAGTCTTCATCTCCTGTTGCAATTTCATCAAAATCTTCTTCTACTTTAGCTGTAAAATTATAATCTAAAATTGTTTCAAAATGATTTACCAAAAAGTCGGTTACAATCATCCCTATATCTGTAGGTACCATTTTACCTTTATCAGAACCAACTGTTTCTGTTAAGTTCTTTTCTTCTACATTATTGGCCTCTAACACCAATTGTGTATACTTACGCTCTACACCTTCTATAGTTCCTTTTTCTACATAACCTCTGTTTTGTATTGTAGAAATTGTTGGCGCGTAGGTAGATGGTCTTCCTATTCCTAATTCTTCTAGTTTTTTAACTAAAGATGCTTCTGTAAACCTGTACGGAGCTCTAGAAAAACGTTCTGTTGCTGTAATGTAGTTGTTAAGTAATGCTTCCCCAACCTTCATTGCTGGTAACATTCCTTCTTGCTCCTCTGTTTCTTCATCATCATGACCTTCCAAATATACCTTTAAAAAACCATCAAACTTAATAACCTCTCCGTTAGCTGTAAATTCTTCTTTATGTTTGTCTGCTTTTATTTTTACATTGGTACGCTCTAATTGTGCATCACTCATTTGCGAAGCTAAAGTACGTTTCCAAATAAGCTCATAAAGTCTTGCTTGGTCTCTTTCTAATGAAGGAGATTGCCTTTTCATATCTGTTGGTCTAACCGCCTCATGCGCTTCTTGTGCACCTTTGGTTTTACCTACATAATTACGTACCTCACTATATTCCTTACCGTAGTTTTGTATTATTGCTTCTTTAGCTGCATCTAAAGCTTCTTTAGACAAGTTTACACTATCTGTTCTCATATAGGTTATTAAACCTGCCTCATATAAACGTTGTGCAACTTGCATTGTTCTTCCCACAGAAAAATACAATTTACGTGCAGCCTCTTGTTGTAAGGTTGATGTTGTAAATGGCGCTGCAGGAGATTTTTTAGCTGGTTTTTTATCTAAGTTAGCTATAGAAAAATTAGCACCAATATTTTTATTTAAAAAATCTTGAGCTGCCTTTTTACTAGAAAATGTTTTATTAATTTTTGCAGAAAAACTACTGCCAGATTCTGTTTTAAACTCTGCAACTACTTTAAATGAAGCCTCTGGCGTAAAAGCTTCTATTGCTCTTTCTCTTTCTACTATTAACCTCACCGCTACAGACTGCACACGACCTGCAGAAAGTCCTGGTTTAATTTTTTTCCAAAGCACCGGAGATAATTCATAACCAACCAACCTATCTAAAACCCTACGAGCTTGTTGTGCATTTACCAAGTTATAATTAATTTCTCTTGGGTTTTCAATTGCTTTTTGTATTGCAGATTTTGTAATAGAGTTAAAAACAATTCTTCTTGTTTTGCTTTTATCTAATTTTAATTCTTCTGCCAAATGCCATGAAATAGCTTCTCCCTCACGATCCTCATCACTTGCAAGCCATATAACTTCTGCCTTGTTTGCTAAATCTCTAAGTTTTTTTACAAGTTTTTTCTTTTCGCTATCTACTACGTACTTAGGGGTAAAATCGTTTTCTACGTCTACTCCTAACTCTTTAGATGGCAAATCTGCTATGTGTCCAAAGCTAGACTCTACCTTGTAATCTTTTCCTAAAAATTTCTCTATTGTTTTTGCTTTTGCAGGTGACTCTACAATTACTAAATTCTTCGCCATTTTTTGGTTTTTGGTTGTACAAAAGTATAGCAATTTTTTTATTTAATACGTTATAAGGTAGAAACCAACAAAAAAAGACCGCTTAAATTAGCGATCTTTTGTCTGTTTTTGTATTAAATTAATCTAGATTTAAGCTACTTAACAAGCTTATATTATTTTCTAAATATTTGTATTGATACAATGTATTATCACCAACCATTAATAGGTTATCCTCTCTAGGAATAACATCAAAAGTTACAATATCTTTAAAATGATTAATTTCTTTTAGGTTGTTTACATCTGTTTTATCATAAACTTTTAAACCAGATTCTCCATCGCATATAAAAAGAGTATTACCTTTTATTCCCAACCCATAAGGGCCATCTAAAGGATATTGTTTAGCCAATACTGGATCTGCAATAGTACTTATATCTACTATATACAAACCACTTTCTGTTGCCCCACAGGTATTGCCTCCACGTAAAGTTACGTATGCATAATCTCCGTCTACAACAACAGGATCACAAGCTGTACCGTGCTGAAACTCTGACACAAATGTTGGCGTTTCCGGATTTGTTATATCATATATATACATACCACTTTTGCTCCCTAAAAATAAATGATTATCTCTATTAAAAATAGTTTCTATATCAAAACCAGCATATACATCTTCTAAATCTACAGGGTTTTCTAAATTTTTAATATTAAACACATTTATATTGTGGTTATCTACTGCGTACAAATAATCCTCTACAATTTTAAAACGCGCTAAAGAGCCACCTTGACCAACACTACGGTCACCTGTTGCATTGTTTACTGCTACATCTTCAAACATTAATTGCACCTCTTCTTTTAACCTACGTTCTGTAACTACTTGCCAACCAACTAAAACCTCGTCATCTGTAGTTGCATTATCCCACTCATAAATATCGGCTAGAGGCCAAATAATATTTTCTTTAAGTACATTTTTTAATCTATTTACCAGTTTAATATTATCTTTATTAGCAATATTAAAAACCAATAAATCTCCAAGACTGTCTGCGTACAAGTAGTTGTCTTTTACAGAAATATCTACATTACCCGCAATTTTAATAAACGCAATTTTTATTGGACTTTCTGGATTTTTATTATCAATAACGTGTACACCTTTATATTTATCATTTATAAAAATGTAATTGTTATATGCATATATTTTACCAGATTCTTCAATAGGTTTTGGCGCAATAATATCTCCACTATTCTCAAACTCAGACAAGCTAATTTTTAATGGTTTTGCCACTAAAAAATCTGCATACTTATCACTATTTTCATCATCTGTACAGCTAAAAAGTGTAGCTATAAGTACCAGCAATAAACTAAAGTGTTTTTTCATTTTCATATCTTTTTGGTTGTTACAAAATAGATACACAAAAAACACAAAGGTTGCGTAGGTTACTCAAAATCAGGTGCAAGCGCTTTTAATCTATCTTCTGTTTCATCTGCAAAACCAACTCCATTTTTATAAGCGTAGTAAATAGGAATTCTTGCTAGCATTGCCGTAAACAAAACTCCTACTACGCATAGTATTACACCAAGTTGTGCTATTAACCCCATTACAAAGGTAACTCCAAAAAGTACCAACCAATTTTTATTACCTAAAGCAAAACTAGCCTTTACTATTTCTAGGGCAGACAATTCTTCTTCAAAAGCTAAAAACACAGGAAGTAAAGCCAATGGCACACCTAAATAAATTAAACCTACACCACAAGCAAGCATACCTACTATAGCTAAACCAATAGTTATTGAAGCCAAAATAAAAGCTTTTACCATATATTGTTTTTTAAAGTAGTAAAAATGACCATCTGTGTTTAGTTTTGCATCTTTAGCCCTGCATATTCTATAGAAACCAGCCATTAATAACAGGTTTGCAGCAAAAATACACATCATTATAATTGGCATTATAACCATTGAAAACAAAGTATAAATAATAGGTGGGTCTTGTCTTTCAAATGCTTCTGCATTAAAAATACCAAGTGCTATTAAAGGCGTGTACATAACTAAAACAAGCAATAATGTTAACAATGCACTAAACAGCACCGTAACAAACCCTGGCAACCAAACCACTTTAAACAATTCTATACTTTTATTAAAAATATCACCAAAATCTAATGCTGGTTTTGTAATTATTTTCCCTTCTACGTTGTAAAAATTCATCTCTATAATTTGTTTAAAAAAAGCAAAAATAAACTTAACTGGGATTTTACTACTAAAAAACTATTAAATTTAACTGTCAAATTGTCACATTTTTATATTTAGTACTATCTTTGTGCTTTTACAAGCTAGTAGTAGAATTAGATATGGCAGAAGAGAAAGTAATAGACGAAACAATACAAGGTAATTCTTTAACACTAAAGAACAAAAAAGACAATAAACGTAAACTATACATAGAAAGTTATGGTTGCGCTATGAATTTTTCTGACAGTGAAATTGTTGCTTCTATTTTATCAGAAGAGGGTTTTAACACTACAAAGGTTTTAGAAGATGCAGACCTTGTTTTAGTAAACACTTGCTCTATTAGAGAAAAAGCAGAACTTACTATACGCAAAAGGTTAGAGAAATTTAACGCTGTTAAAAGAACCAAACCACACTTAAAAGTAGGTGTTTTAGGCTGTATGGCAGAGCGTTTAAAAAGTCAGTTTTTAGAAGAAGAAAAAATTGTAGATATGGTTGTAGGCCCAGATGCTTACAAAGACTTACCTAACTTAATTAAAGAGGTAGATGAAGGCCGTAATGCTATAAACGTAATTTTATCTAAAGAAGAGACTTATGGTGATGTTGCCCCTGTACGTTTAAACACAAACGGAATTTCTGCTTACGTATCTATTACTCGCGGTTGTGATAATATGTGTACGTTTTGTGTTGTTCCTTTTACACGTGGTAGAGAACGTAGTAGAGAGCCACAATCTATTTTAGAAGAAGTAAATGATCTTTGGAACAGAGGTTACAAAGAAATTACACTTTTAGGGCAAAACGTAGACAGCTACCTTTGGTATGGTGGCGGTTTAAAAAAAGATTTTAACCAAGCTACAGAAATGCAAAAAGCTACGGCTGTTAACTTTGCTAATTTATTAGAGATGACAGCAATTGCACAACCCAAAATGAGAATTCGTTTTTCTACATCTAACCCACAAGATTTAACGTTAGACGTGGTTAAAACAATGGCCAAATATGATAACATTTGCAAACACATACATTTACCAGTACAAAGCGGAAGCGATAGAATTTTAAAAGCTATGAACCGCTTACACACAAGAGAAGAATATTTTACATTAATAGATAATATTAGACAAATTATTCCTGATTGTGCTATTTCACAAGATATGATTGCCGGCTTCCCAACAGAAACGGAAGAAGACCATAAAGACACACTTTCCTTATTAGAATACGTAAAGTACGATTTTGGCTATATGTATTCTTATTCTGAAAGACCAGGTACAATGGCTGCACGTAAACTAGAAGATGATGTACCTGAAGCAGACAAAAAAAGAAGATTAGCAGAAATTATAGCATTACAAAGACAACACTCTGGCTACAGACTACAACAACGTTTAGGTAAAATTGATGAAGTTTTAATTGAAGGAGAATCTAAAAGATCTACAGAACATTGGATGGGCAGAAACTCACAAAATGCTGTTGTTGTATTCCCTAAAGAAGAAGGTAGCCAAGTTGGAGAATTTGTACAAGTAAAAATTGAAGATTGCACAACAGGAACCCTTTTAGGTAGTATTGTAAAAAAATAAATATAATGGAATCTGTACAAGCAATAAAACAACGATTTGAGATCATTGGAAACGATGTACAACTTAATAGAGCTATAGAAAAAGCGATACAAGTTGCACCTACAGATATTTCTGTATTAGTTACTGGTGAAAGTGGTGTTGGTAAAGAGTCTATTCCTAAAATAATACACTCATTATCTCACAGAAAACACGCAAAATATATTGCTGTAAACTGTGGTGCAATTCCAGAGGGCACAATAGACAGTGAACTTTTTGGCCATGAAAAAGGAGCCTTTACAGGTGCTACAACTACCCGTAAAGGATATTTTGAAGTTGCAGATGGCGGAACCATTTTTTTAGATGAAGTTGGAGAGTTGCCCTTAACAACACAAGTACGTTTGCTACGTGTATTAGAAAACGGGGAATTTTTAAAAGTTGGCTCTTCACAAACACAAAAAACCAATGTGCGTATTGTTGCTGCTACAAACGTAAATATGTTTGAGGCTATTAAAAAAAATAGATTTAGAGAAGATTTATATTACAGATTAAGCACCGTAGAAATAAACCTTCCTCCTTTACGAGAACGCTTAGAAGATATTCATTTACTTTTTAGAAAATTTGCATCAGATTTTAGTCAAAAATACAAAATGCCAACTATTCGCTTGTCTGATGATGCTGTGCAAATATTACAAAAATACCGTTGGGCTGGTAACATTAGGCAATTACGTAATGTTGCAGAACAAATTTCAGTTTTAGAGTCAGAACGTCATATTTCTGCCACTACGCTACACTCTTACTTACCAAATGGTGGTAATACCAACCTACCTGCAGTTGTAAATCAAGAAAAAAAAGAGAGCGATTTTAGCAATGAAAGAGAAATTTTATACAAAGTTCTTTTTGATATGAAAGCAGACCTTAACGATCTAAAAAAGCTAACACTGGAGTTAATGAAAAATAACGATAGTGAAAAGGTTCAAGAAGAAAACGAACATTTAATTCAGAAAATATACGGCAATCACGATGATGATGATTTTGAAGAGGCAGACAGCACTCCTTCAGAAATATTACATCTACCAAATCCTTCAAGAGAAAGAGAAGAAGTTATTTCACCAGTAATACCACAGGATGACAAATACCACTTTGCAGAAGAAATAGAAGAGGAAGAAACGCTATCTTTACAAGACAAAGAAATAGAGCTTATTAAAAAGTCTTTAGAAAGAAACAGAGGAAAAAGAAAAGCCGCAGCTGCAGAATTAGGTATTTCTGAGCGTACTTTATATAGAAAAATAAAACAGTTTGATTTATAATTTGATGAAGAACATAAAAAACATACTTGCTGTACTCCTAATAATTAGCACTGTACAAGCTTGCGGACTAAAAAGTGTTGGCTATAATTTTACTGGAGGTAGCACTGGAGACGCAAAATCTTTTCAGGTAAACTTTTTTCAAAATTATGCTTCACAAAGCCCAGGGTCTACAGTAGAACCAGGTTTAGATAGAGACTTTACAAATGCCTTACAAGATTTATTAGGAAGTCAAACTAGTCTTAGTCTAACTCCATCTAACGGAGATTTAGTGTACGAAGGTGAAATTGTAGAATACCGCATTTCTCCTATGACAGCTACAGCGGCACAAACTGCTGCACAAAACAGGCTAACAATGACGGTTAATGTACGTTTTTACAATAAAACAAAAGAAGATTCAGATTTTGAACAGCGTTTTTCATTCTTCTATGATTATGATGCTAACTCTTTATTAGCTTCTGTAAAATCTGAAGCGCACGCAGAATTATTTGAGCGTATTACACAAGATATTTTTAGCAAATCATTAGCAGACTGGTAGTTTTATGAAAGTAACAGATTTTACACATTTATTACAAAAGCCAGAAAGTATTAGCTCTGTAGCGCAAATTAACCAGCTAGAAGAAATTATTACAGACTACCCTTATTTTCAGGCAGCACACGCAATACACTTAAAAGGCTTAAAAAACACCAATAGTTTTAAGTATAACAAAGCACTAAAAGTTACTGCTGCACATACTGCTAATAGAGATGTCTTATTCGATTTTATTACTTCTCCAGAATTTTTAAACAATACAACCACTATAAAGGAGATTAGAGAAAATGCTAATCTAAAAAAATTAAATGTAGTTTCTGAAGAAGTTGCCTCGCCACCAAATATGTTAGAAGAAAGTGAAGACAAACCTTTACCACAAAACATAGACGATGCAGAAAAAATTTTAGACGACACTCTTTTTGAAACCAAAGAGGTAATTAAAGAAGAAGTTGTTGAAACTGAAAAAGAATTAGAAATTTCTAATGAGACCCAAGAGTTAGAAATTAAAACCCAAGAAGAAGCGTTAAAAAACAATGCAGAAGAAACTAGAGAGGTTATTCCAACAGAAAAACTTGGAGAAGAAAAAACTGAAGCTGAAAAATTAAATATTGGAGAACCTTTACACTTTACAAAAAAAGAAAAATACTCTTTTGCTCAATGGTTAGAGCTTACAAACCCTAAGGTTAATAAAGAAACAACCGAAACTACTAAAGAAGAAAACACCCAAGAAGAGGAAACTAAAACAACTTTAGAAAACAAAAAGCCTAAGCAAAAAAAAAATAAAAAATTTGATTTAATAGATAAGTTTATAAAAACCAATCCTAAAATTACACCTACAAAAAACATAGAAACCAAAGTAGATATTTCTAGCTCTGTAAAACTTAATAAAGATGAGTTAATGACCGAGACTCTTGCAAAGGTATATTTAGAGCAAAAAAAATACAAAAAGGCAATTCAAGCTTATAAGATTTTAAGTTTGAAATATCCAGAAAAAAGTAGTTTCTTTGCAAACCGAATAAAATCGGTAGAAAAAATTCAAAAAGAAAACATATAACAGATGAGTACGTTTACAATATTTTTAGTTCTTATTATTATAGTATCACTTTTACTAATGTTGGTAATTATGGTACAAAACCCAAAAGGTGGTGGTTTATCTTCTTCTTTTGGTGGTGGTGGCAACCAAGTAGTTGGTGGTGTTAAAAAGACTGGGGATTTTTTAGATAAAAGTACTTGGACTTTAGCTGCACTATTAGTTATACTAATTTTAATGTCTAACGTTGCATTACCAGGCAAAGGAAGCAACTCTGATTCTAAATTATTACAAGAAAAAAATACAGAAGCTCCTGCTACTACAAATACAGCTGCTCCTTCAAGTACAGACACTAACTTAATGGACAGCATTAAGTAAAAACGTACCTTTTAAAATATATCAAAAATGCCAGCTTATGACAAGCTGGCATTTTTTGTTTTACAACTTGTCAGTTTTACGCTATGGCACAATTTCTGCCTATGTAACACCAGAAAAATTAATATTAAAAATCATAAAATATGGCTAAAGTTAACATTAAACCATTGGCAGATAGAGTGCTAATTGAACCGATGGCAGCAGAAACTAAAACAGCTTCTGGATTAATAATTCCAGACACTGCTAAAGAAAAACCTCAACAAGGTAAAGTAGTTGCTGTTGGCCCAGGAACTAAAGATGAAAAAATAACTGTAAAAATTGGTGACACTGTACTTTACGGTAAATATGCCGGTACAGAGTTAAAGTTAGAAGGTTCTGACTATTTAATGATGAGAGAAAGCGACATTTTAGCTATTATCTAAAACAGCTATTTGCTAATAGCCTATGGCTTTTAGCTCTAAATTAATAATCAAACTTATGTCTTTAGTTAAAACTAAAGACTAAACTTAAAAAACACATAAATAAAGATGGCAAAAGATATTAAATTTGACATTGAAGCTAGAGACGGCCTTAAAAGAGGTGTAGACGCTTTAGCAAACGCAGTAAAAGTAACATTAGGCCCTAAAGGAAGAAACGTAATTATTAGCAAGTCTTTTGGAGCTCCAACAGTAACTAAAGATGGTGTATCTGTAGCTAAAGAAATAGAGCTTGCAGATCCTTTAGAAAATATGGGAGCACAAATGGTTAAAGAAGTTGCTTCTAAAACTAATGATTTAGCTGGTGACGGTACTACAACCGCTACAGTTTTAGCACAATCTATAGTAAAAGAAGGTCTTAAAAACGTTGCAGCAGGTGCAAACCCAATGGATTTAAAAAGAGGTATAGACAAAGCTGTTGAAGCTATTGTAGAAGACCTGGCTAAACAATCTAAAAAAGTTGGTGATTCATCTGATAAAATTAAACAAGTTGCATCTATCTCTGCAAATAACGACGAAACTATTGGCGAACTAATTGCACAAGCTTTTGGTAAAGTTGGTAAAGAAGGTGTTATTACTGTAGAAGAAGCTAAAGGAACAGATACTTATGTAGATGTTGTAGAAGGTATGCAGTTTGACAGAGGTTACCTTTCTCCTTATTTTGTAACAGATTCTGAAAAGATGGTTGCCGAGTTAGAAAACCCATACATTTTATTGTTTGATAAGAAAATATCTGCAATGAAAGATCTTTTACCTGTATTAGAACCAGTAGCTCAATCTGGTAAACCTTTATTAATTATTTCTGAAGATGTAGATGGTGAAGCTTTAGCTACTTTAGTAGTTAACAAGTTACGTGGATCTTTAAAAATTGCTGCTGTAAAAGCTCCTGGATTTGGAGACAGACGTAAAGCAATGTTAGAAGATATTGCCATTTTAACTGGCGGTACTGTTATATCTGAAGAAAGAGGTTTTTCTTTAGAAAGCGCTACTTTAGATATGCTTGGTACTTGTGAAAAAGTATCTATAGACAAAGATAACACTACAATAGTAAATGGTTCTGGTGATGCAGCTACCATTGACACAAGAGTTAACCAAATTAAATCTCAGATAGAAACTACTACATCTGACTACGATAAAGAAAAATTACAAGAGCGTTTAGCTAAATTAGCTGGCGGTGTTGCCGTACTTTATGTTGGTGCTGCTTCTGAGGTAGAAATGAAAGAGAAGAAAGACAGAGTTGATGATGCATTACACGCTACAAGAGCTGCCGTAGAAGAAGGTATTGTTGCTGGTGGTGGTGTTGCTTTAGTTAGAGCTAAAGCTGTTTTATCTAAAATAAAAGCAGAAAACGCAGACGAAGAAACTGGTTTACAAATTGTTGCTAGAGCTATTGAAGCTCCATTGCGTACAATTGTAGAAAATGCTGGTGGAGAAGGTTCTGTTGTTGTTGCTAAAGTTATTGAAGGTAAAGGAGATTTTGGTTATGATGCTAAATCTGAAACTTATACAGATATGCTTAAAGCTGGTATTATAGATCCTAAAAAAGTAACTAGAGTTGCATTAGAAAACGCTGCTTCTGTTTCTGGTATGATCTTAACTACTGAGTGTGCTTTAACAGATATTAAAGAAGATACACCAGCTGCTGCTGCACCTCCAATGGGTGGCGGTATGCCAGGTATGATGTAATCTTTAAAATATAAGAATACTAAAAAACGCTCCAATTTTCATTGGAGCGTTTTATTTTTATAGTTATTATAACACTATTCTTTATGGTCTTCTTGCACATCTATATCTCTATAAAAACAACATGCATGCAAACTATTGTAAACCTCATCTGGAGCTTTTAAGTTTTTAGTATCATGACCTACAGCCGCAACACTACTCTCTATAGCGTCTAAATTTGTTTTTCGCTCATCAAAAATAACTTTAAGCTCATGTGTTTTTACATTCCAAATAGCGCTTTTTACTCCTTTAGTTTTTATACAAGCTTTTTCTATACGATCTTTACACATTTGGCAAACCCCGTCTACCTCTAAACTTGCTTTTGCATTTTTGTTTTGCCCAAAAGAAACATAAGCAAACAACATCATTACTATTACAGCTATTTTTCTCATAATTTTTATATTTTATTTTTTAAACTTATTTATTTTAAATCGCAACCCTGCGTAGTACATACTTCCAAAAACTGGTCCGTATACAAAAGTAGTATCAAAATTAGAGCCAAAAGGGTCATCTGCTCCTACAATTGGCATATCTTGCCTAACATTAGTTATATTTTCACCGCCTACATACACCTCAAACTTAGGAGAAAACACTTTAGTAATTTGCGCATTTACAGTTGCTACATTTGGCGTGTAACTTGGCAACCTATATGCTTCAGGGTTAGTTTCTGTAGAAGAAAAACGTTGTGTACCTAACCAATTAAAGGTAGCATCAAACTTCCATTTTTTAATAAAACCGTGACCTTTTGTTTGGTATGATGCATTTGCAAAAAACCTATGTTTAGGCGTTAAAGACCTTTCTAGCTTTGCAGATTTGTATTGCGTTTTAATATCATATAATTTATAAGCCACACGCAAATCAAAATTACCAAACACATTATAGTTTAACTCTGTCTGAAAACTATTTGCATAACTATCTCCTTCTAAATTATAAAAACTAACCTCTTGCGGGTTTTCCCAATCTACAACTATCTGATTCTCAAAATCTGTTCTGTAAAAGTCTACAGAGATATCACCTTTTTTATCAAATAAATTAAAACCTTGTAAATAAGACACGCCATAATTCCAAGCAATTTCTGGATCTAAACCGTAAATATTACCGCCATCATCATCAATATTTATAACTCTACCACTTGCAAACATACGTTGGTTTTCTGCAAAAATATTAGCTGTACGTTTACCTCTACCAAATGAAGCTCTAAGAGCAGATTTCTCCCATGGAGAATAACGCAAATGAAACCTAGGAGTTACAAAAAAGCCAAGTCTATTATGGTTGTCTACACGTACACCTGCTGTAATATTTAACTTCTCTAAATTATCATAACCATACTCAAAATAACCTCCTATAGAGTTATCTATACGCGCATAATTATCTGTAAGTACTAACTCATCATACTTATCATACGTAAAATTAATTCCGGTTTTAACCTTATGTCTAGAGTCTCCTATTATAGAGTTGTAATTAATGTTTGAGTATACACTGCTATGCTCTATATCATATACATTTAAGCCAAAATATGAATCTTGCTTATGGTTGCTTACTGCAAACTGTGCACCTAAAACCTGCCAAGGCAATTCTGGATTAACATAACCAAACTTAGCAGAAAAATCTATACGCTCTGTATTAATTTCACTGCCCCAAGCATTGGTTGTTAATTTATCTGTATCTGGATCAAAATTTAACTGCCCAGTTTGTTTATCATCATTTAGATACCTAATATTAAAAAAGGATCCAATTCCTTTTTCCATATCTATATACTGCCACCTGTTCATGATATTAATTTGGTTGTATATTGGCATATCCATAAAGCCATCATTATTAACATCATGCTTTTTATTATGCTTATTACCGTGTATATACAAGCCTGTACTCCATTTGTCACTTACCTTAGTATTAAAATGGGTATTTAGCTCTAAACGCTCACTACTTGCTGCATATAAATTCACAAATAAAGCATCATCTGAAATAGGTTTTTTAAGCTCTGCATTTATTTGCCCCGCTATACTCTCGTAGCCATTTATTACGCTTCCCATACCTTTGGTAATTTGTATGCTCTCTACCCAAGTACCAGGTATAAAACTTAACCCATACGCTTGTGATGCACCACGTACAGATGGTATGTTCTCTGTAGCTATTAAAATATAAGGACTTGTTAAGCCTAACATTTTTATTTGCCTTGTTCCAGACACAGCATCTGCAAAGTTAACATCTATAGATGGGTTGGTTTCAAAACTTTCAGACAAATTACAACAAGCAGCTTTAAGCAACTCATCACTACTTACAACCATTGTATTTTCTGCTTTTAAATACAGTTTGGTTGTAGCTTCTTTTTTTGCAGTAATTGTAACCTCATCTAAAGTACTTGTAGATTGTAAATTATGGGTAATTTTCCCTGGTTTAGTTATGGTAAGTGTATCAGTTTTAAACCCAACATAACTTATTATTAATTTAGAATATTCTTTTTTGTAAGGCACAGAAAACGTACCATCTAAATCTGTTATAACACCCACCTTAGTATTATGCCAGTACACATTTGCACCTGCTAAGGGCAGAATTTGCCCATTAGCCGTTTCTTCATTTATTACACCACTAACCTTGTCCTGAGCGCACATAAATAAGGGAAATAAAAGAAAAGTAAATAGTATTTTTTGCATTTTTAAAATCAATTTTTAAAACTTGAAATATATTTTTTAAAAGTTTACATAACATAAACTTTTGCAACACTATGCCACTTGTGTGCATTGTGTTGTAAAATCACAATCAATTATTTAAAAAAATCAAATTATAAAAACCTGATGGGATACTTGTAAGTTTTGCACCAGAAGTGGTGGCGCATATTTTTTTTCGCTAGTTTTTTGCTTTAAAACATATAAATCACTAGCAGTTAAGCTTAAAATTGAAGTAACAACATATTGCGTAATTACTTTTTCTTTTTGGTCTGATGCTACTGTTAATCTATCCTGACCTTTTACAGCTTCTAGAATACCTTTACAACAATTGTCTTCTGAAGTGTTAGACGTTTGCACAAAAGCGCTTTCTCCGCAGCCAAAATCTTCTGGATATACAGAAACTGAAACTAACTCTCCACAACAAAAATGTTTTTCTACAGCAAAAGAAACTGTAGAAAGCAGCACTAACAATGCAAGTGCAATAGTTGTTATTTTATGTAGTAGTTGTTTCATTATAAGCACAAAAGTAAATAAAAAACTCTTATTTACACAGATTTGGTTGCCAAACCAACGTTAAATGTGGTAGGCTCTTCTAGTTTTGTTATTTAACAATTGGTTTTATTCAAAAAAATAATAATGTAGAATTAAAAATTAAGGCATATTTTTGCATAAAATTTTTAGTTTACAAAAATGTTACAAGATCTAAAATCATCAGTTTTAAACATCATAGAAGAAAACAAAGGCAATAGAGACCAAAGTCTTTTAGCAATTTGCGAATTATTAGAAGAAAACGTGCCTTACTATAATTGGGTTGGTTTTTATTTTAAAAATGGTGATAAAAATGAATTAAAATTAGGTCCTTATGTAGGTGAACCTACAGATCATGTAATTATACCGTTTGGCAAAGGCATATGTGGACAAGTTGCAGTGTCTAATGAAAATTTTGTTGTACCAGATGTACAAGCACAAGACAATTACATTGCTTGCAGCATAACTGTAAAAGCAGAAATAGTAATTCCTATTTTTGTAAACGGAGAAAACATTGGGCAAATAGACATAGACTCTAACACTCCTGACCCTTTTTCTAAAGAAGATGAAGACTTTTTAGAGTTTGTATGTGCAGAAGTTGCTAAAATTCTTTAAAACTTTGTGTTTTTGTTAATAAACCATTGCTGTTCTTAATCGCAAAAAAATTACTTTTGTGTCCTTATTCAATCTTTTAACAATAAGCACATAAAATGAGTACCACAAAAAAAGCTACATCAGCATTAATTTCTGTTTTTCACAAAGACGGTTTAGAACCTTTAGTAAAAAAGTTTAACGAACTTGGAATAACAATTTACTCTACTGGAGGCACAGAAAAATTTATTAAAGAATTAGGAATTGATGTTATACCTGTAGAAGATGTAACTAGCTACCCATCTATTTTAGGAGGACGTGTAAAAACCTTACACCCTAAAGTTTTTGGTGGTATTTTAAACAGACAAGAAAACGAGAACGACCAAGCACAGTTAGCTGAGTTTGATATTCCTCAGTTAGATATTGTAATTGTAGACTTATACCCTTTTGAAAAAACAGTTGCAAGTGGCGCTCCAGAACAAGATATTATTGAAAAAATTGATATAGGTGGTATTTCTTTAATTAGAGCCGCTGCCAAAAATTTTAAAGATGTACTTTGTGTTTCTTCTATGGAAGATTACAGTGAAGTTTTAGATATTATTACTGCCGGTAATGGCACAACAACTATAGAAGATCGTAAGCGTTTTGCTGCTAAATCTTTTAATGTATCTTCTCATTACGATACTGCCATTTTTAACTACTTTAATAAAGAAAAAGAAGAAACTGTTTTAAAAATTAGCGAAACTAATGGTAAAGTTTTACGCTACGGAGAAAACCCACACCAAAAAGGATTCTTCTTTGGAGATTTTGAAGCAATGTTTAACAAATTACACGGCAAAGAATTAAGTTACAACAACTTGTTAGATGTAGATGCTGCGGTGAATTTAATGGGGGAATTTAAAAATGATGAACCTACGTTTGCTATTTTAAAGCACAACAACGCTTGTGGTTTAGCTTCTAGAGAAACACTACACCAAGCTTATGTAGATGCCCTAGCTGGTGATCCTGTTTCTGCTTTTGGCGGTGTATTAATTGCAAACAAAGAAATAGACCTTGCAACAGCAGAAGAAATACACAAATTATTTTGTGAGGTTGTTATAGCTCCTAGCTATGCAGCAGATGCTTTAGAAGTATTAAAAGGTAAAAAGAACAGAATTATTTTAGTGCAGAATGATGTAGCCTTACCAGAAACATTGGTAAGAACTTGTTTAAATGGTGTACTAGTACAAGATAAAGACCATAAAACAGATACTGTTGCAGATTTACAAAATGCTACAGACACAAAACCTACAGCAGAAGAAATTGAAGATTTAATATTTGCCTCTAAATTATGCAAACACACAAAATCTAACACAATTGTACTTGCTAAAGGAAAACAATTATGTGCTAGCGGAACAGGACAAACCTCTAGAGTAGATGCTTTAAACCAAGCTATACATAAAGCTAAGTCTTTTAATTTTGATTTAAACGGAGCGGTAATGGCTAGTGATGCTTTTTTCCCATTCCCAGACTGTGTAGAAATAGCAGGTACTAATGGCATTACAAGTGTAATACAACCTGGCGGATCTATAAAAGACCAATTAAGCATAGATTATTGCAACGAAAACAAAATTTCTATGGTAATGACTGGCACACGTCATTTTAAACATTAATTTTGTTACATTCGTCGATTAAACTTACTTTTAGTCCAGAAACCAATTTATAATACATGGGATTTTTTGATTTTTTTACAGAAGAGATAGCTATAGATCTTGGAACAGCCAATACGCTAATAATACATTTAGACAAAGTTGTTGTAGATAGCCCTTCTATTGTTGCTAGAGATAGAATTAGCGGAAAAATAATTGCAGTTGGTAAAGATGCCAATATGATGCAAGGTAAAACCCATGAAAATATAAAAACAATTAGACCTCTTAAAGATGGTGTAATTGCAGATTTTGATGCATCTGAAAAGATGATAAATATGTTTATTAAAAACATACCTGCATTAAAAAAGAAATGGTTTCCGCCTGCATTGCGTATGGTTGTTTGTATTCCTTCTGGTATTACAGAAGTAGAAATGCGAGCAGTAAAAGAATCTTGTGAACGTGTAAACGGTAAAGAGGTTTATTTAATTCATGAACCTATGGCAGCAGCTATTGGTATTGGTTTAGATATTATGCAACCTAAAGGTAACATGATTGTAGATATAGGTGGTGGTACTACAGAAATTGCTGTTATTGCATTAGGTGGTATTGTTTGTGATAAGTCTGTGAAAATTGCAGGTGATGTATTTACAAATGATATTATATACTATATGCGTACACAACATAACCTTTATGTAGGTGAAAGTACTGCCGAAAATATAAAAATAACAATAGGTTCTGCTACAGAAGATTTACAAGAACCACCAGAAGAAATGTCTGTACAAGGTAGAGATTTACTAACAGGTAAGCCTAAGCAAGTATCTATCTCATACAGAGAAATAGCTAAGGCTTTAGACAAGTCTATCTTAAGAATTGAAGATGCTGTGATGGAAACTTTATCTCAAACTCCACCAGAATTAGCTGCAGACATCTATAACACAGGTATTTACCTTGCAGGTGGAGGATCTATGCTAAGAGGATTAGACCGTAGGTTATCCCAAAAGACAGATTTACCCGTATATATAGCAGAAGATCCTTTACGCGCAGTTGTTAGAGGAACAGGTATTGCTCTTAAAAACTTAGAACGTTATAAAAATATCCTAATTAAATAATTAGTTAGGATGTTTTTATGACATAAGTATAGGCTTAAGTTTATACCGCCAAATATGTAAAATGAATGCAACAAATTATCAACTTTTTAATAAGAAACAAAAACGGGCTACTGTATGTTTTTTTATTACTAATTGCGTTGGGATTTACGGTACAAGCAAACTCTTATCATCAATCTAAATTTTTAAATTCTTCCAGTTGGCTTACTGGTAATATTTACCAAACATCTACCAATATATCTACCTATTTTTCATTACAAAATGAAAATAATATACTGGTAGAAGAAAACAAAAGGCTACGCAACTTACTTTTTAATAAAAACATTGTTGCTCCAGATAGTATTAAAACAGACTCCTCTTCTACCTACAACATAGTAACTGCCAACGTTATTAAAAATAGTTATTCACTATCTAAAAATTACATTACTATTAACGCTGGTAAAAATCAAAACGTAAAAGAAGATATGGGTGTTATAACGTCTAATGGTATTTTAGGCATTATAGATCATACATCTAACAATTTCTCACTAGTACAAAGTATACTAAATACAAAGTCTACAATTAATGCCAAACTTAAAAACGAAGAATATTTTGGTTCTTTAGTATGGGATACCAAAGATTTTAACACTGCACAGCTAACAGATATTCCTAGGCTAGTTAAATTAAACATAGGAGATACTATAGTTACTGGTGCAAGTTCTAGTATTTTCCCAAAAGATATTCCTATTGGTGTTATAAAAGATTACAGTTTAAAAAAATCTGAAAATGTATACCACATTAACATTAGTCTTTTTCAGGATATGGCTAACATTAAAAATGTATACATTATTAAAAACAAAGATATTGCAGAGATTAAAGAATTAGAAAAGAAAATTAAATAATGCTAAATAATAAAATTACAATACATATTATTAGGTTTTTCTTTCTTGTTCTTGCACAAGTATTAATTTTTAATAATATCAACTTTTTAGGTTTTGTAAACCCTATGGTTTATGTGTTATTTTTTTATTGGTATCCTGTAAAAGAAAATAAATCTATTTTGCTTATTGTTAGTTTTTTCTTTGGATTAACAATAGATTTTTTCTCAGACACAATGGCAATACATACAGCTGCATGCTTAACAATTGCATATCTAAGGTCTGGCATTATGCGCTTTTGTTTTGGCGTAAACTATGATTTTCAAAACTTTAAAATGACCTCTACAACAACATTACAACAGGTTACTTTTTTAGCTTTATTAATTTTATTTCATCATTTAATTTTCTTTTCGCTAGAAATTTTTAGTTTCAGTAATTTGTTGCTAATTTTAAAGAAAGTTTTAATTGTTGGTAGTGCAACCTTACTTCTTTGCCTATTAATAAAATCATTGTTTAGTACCCAGAAAAAATGAAAAAATTCCTACTTTCATCTTTCATCATCTTAATAGGACTATCCTTTTTAGGAAGGTTATCCTATTTACAAATTTTTAGCTTTTCTCCTAATCAAATATTAGAAGACCCTGCAATAAAAACTTTGTATGATTTTCCTGAACGCGGTTACATTTATGACCGTAACGGAAAATTGCTTGTGGCTAACCAAGCTGCTTATGATGTTATGGTTATACCAAGAGAGGTTAAACCGTTAGACACTCTGGAGTTTTGTAATTTAATTGGCATTGATAAAAGTACATTTATAAAGAACCTTAAAAATGCACGCAAACATTCCCCTAGGTTGCCATACGTAATGGTTTCACAATTATCTAAAGAAGATTATGCCAAGCTACAAGAAAAAATGCGAAAGTATGAAGGGTTTTATATTCAAAAACGTTCTCAGCGTTATTATGATACCAAAAGTGCTGCAAATGCTTTAGGATATATTAGCCAAGTAACACCTGGCGACTTAAAAAAGTTTCCATATTACAGTCAGGGTGAATTAAAAGGAAAAACCGGAGTAGAAAAACAATATGAAGATATATTACGAGGAAGAAAGGGCGTAAAATATATACAAAAAGATAGATTTAACAGAGATATTGGCCCTTATAAAAACGGCGCACTAGATACTTTACCAGAGCCTGGCAAAGAAATACAATTAACCATAGATAAGGAACTGCAAGAATACGGAGAAAAATTAATGGTTGGTAAACATGGAGGTATAGTAGCGCTAGATCCTAATTCTGGTGAAATATTATCATTAATTTCTGGCCCCACTTATGACCCAGCCTTATTGGTAGGCAGAAAACGTTCTGCCAATTACAGCAAACTGTATTATGATAGTATTGCCAAACCAACTTGGGATAGAAGTTTACTTGCCCAAGAATCTCCAGGTTCTCCTTTTAAAGTAATTAACGCACTTGTAGCTTTACAAGAAGATGTTATGACACCAGAAGATAAAATACGTTGCTATAATGGTTTTTACGTTGGAAAAAACAGAACCAAAAGAGGATGCCATTGCGGTGGAGGTCTAAGAGATATGTATAGCGGAATTTACAAATCATGTAACGCTTATTTTGCTGGGACTTTTAAACAAATTTTTGACAAGTTTGAAACTACAGATGAAGCTATGGATGTGTGGCAAAAACACGTTAAAAGTTTTGGACTTGGAGAATATTTAGGAACCGATTTACCTACTGGAAGCAGAGGACGAATTCCTGGGAAAGAATATTATGATAGGGTTTATGGAGATAATAGATGGACGTGGTCTTATATTGTTTCTATATCATTTGGACAGGGTGAAGTTGCTGTTACACCTATACAATTAGCTAATATGACCGCTGCTATTGCTAACAAAGGTTATTACTATACCCCACATATTTTAAAAAAGGTAGAAGGCAAACCAATTACAGACCCAAAATACACCCAAAGAAAATATACTACTATAGATAAAGAAAATTTTGAGCCAGTTATTAAAGGTATGGAAGCTGTGTACAAAACCCCAGGTGGTACTGCACATTGGCTACAAGTTCCTGGTATTAACATTGCCGGAAAAACTGGTACTGTAGAAAACTTTACCAGAATTAATGGCGTTAGAACACAACTTACAGACCACTCTATTTTTGTTGCTTTTGCTCCTGTAGAAAACCCAAAAATTGCTTTAGCTATTTTTATAGAGCACGGTTATTTTGGAGGAAGATATGCCGGACATATAGCTTCGTTAATGATTGAAAAATATTTAAAAGGAGAAATTACTCGTAAAGACTTAGAAAAGAAAATGCTTGAAAAAACTTTAGAAAAAGAATATGCAAAGCCATATAGCGGCGAGCCTTTTCCTATTAACGAAAGAGTTTGGTAACTTTTTAAAAAGCAAAAAAACAAGAAAACTCCTTTATGTCTGGAAACACTTTTTTAAAAAGAATAGATTGGCTTAGTATCTTTATTTACTTAGCGCTAACCATTATTGGTTGGGTAAGCATATATTCTAGTACATTTTCAGAGAGTAACCCATCTATATTAGATTTTGGAACCTTTTACGGTAAACAGGCTTTTTTTATTGGAGTTAGTATATTAACTGTGGTTTTTATTTTTGCTACAGAGGCTAATCTTTTTGAACGGTTTTCTGGCATTATTTACGCATGTAGCATTGTTTTACTAGTTGGGTTATTTCCGTTTGGTAAAACTATTGCCGGAGCAACATCATGGTATAATTTAGGTTTTTTTAATTTACAACCATCAGAAATAGCAAAGGTTGCCACAACACTTGCTTTAGCTAAATACTTAAGTGATATACAAACAGACCTTAAAAAACAAAAAGATAAGTTGTATGCTTTTGGTATTTTAATAATACCTGCAATATTAATTGTACTACAACCAGATCCTGGTAGTGGCGTTGTATTTTTAGCCTTAACATTTGTTTTGTTTAGAGAAGGTTTGCCGTTGTACTACTTAGCTATTGGTTTAGTAATGCTTCTTATTTTTGTAGCTACGCTTAAATTTGGCACTATTTGGGTAGTTATAGCTGTTAGTATTTTAATTGCTTTATTTTATTTAACAAAAAAAGAAAGAGTAAAAATATCTCCATTACCAATTATACTGTTCTTTATAGCATCTGTAACCATTTCTTTATCTGTAAGGTTTGTTTTTGATTCGGTTTTAAAACAACATCATAGAGACAGATTTAATCTTTGGTTGCGTCTAGAAAAAGATCCAAAAAAATTAGAAGACATTAGAAAAACCATAGGTTATAACACATACCAGTCTGAAAAAGCAATTGAATCTGGTGGTTTTACTGGAAAAGGTTTTTTACAAGGAACAAGAACAAAGGGTGACTTTGTACCAGAACAACATTCAGATTACATTTTTACAACTGTAGGAGAAGAATGGGGCTTTTTAGGAACCGCCACTGTTGTTTTATTATTTTCTGTATTACTACTACGACTGGTATACATAGCAGAGCGCCAAAAAAATGCCTTTAGTAGAATATATGGCTACGGTGTAATATCTATTTTATTTATACATTATTTAATAAACATAGGAATGGTTATTGGCTTAGTACCCACAATTGGTATTCCGTTACCATTTATGAGTTACGGAGGCTCTGGCTTACTTGGTTTTACATTGTTGCTTTTTATCTTTTTAAAGTTAGATGCAAACCGTTTAAAAGAATGGGGCTAAAGAGCCCAATTTGTAACATTTACTTTAGCCTCTAGCTTATCTTGAGTCTGTTTTGGTAATGCTTCAAAAAAATCTATCCCAGTTTCTTTTTCTATCTTATCAACAGAAACCACAAAAGAACTCAGCTCTTTTTTACTCTCTTTATGCGGAAACAAAAAAGCTATTACATTTAAGTTATCTCCTTTTCCTTTAGCTACAATTTTGTAAAAGTAATTTGGAACAGCTACATCTTCATCTCCTATCTCATCCATATGCCCTTTTAAAACACCTCCTGTTACAACATACAGCTCTTTATCTCTCTTTACCCATTGTCTTACTTTTTTCTCTAAACGATTCCATACACCAGCATTAAAATCGTTTTTTTGAGGGGTTATATTACTTGTGTAAAATGTTTCATTATACGCTTGTAATGCAAACCTACGATCACCGGCAGGACAAAGATGCCCCCTATCATAACCAGAGCGTTTATAATTACGCCAATCTGCAGATTTTGTTTTAACTTTTGGGTCTTCAATAAAATAAGGTCTTTTTCTATCCTCATAGGTTAAATGTTGTTTGTTTAACAGATAAGCAACCCACTCTGCTTGCTCATATTTTTCATTATATGACAAGGTAAAATAATTGTGTTTAACAACAACTCCTGTAGTAGATGATGGTTGCAAATAGTTCTCTAATTTAACTTGCTTATTATCTTTTACTACACTGGCATCTGTATAAGTATCTGGCGTATAAAAATTATTAAACAGCCAAAAACCTACTGTACAAATTACCATTAAAATTAAGTATGTTGTTTTTTTAGTCATTTTTAAAATTCTAATTATTTACATCCAATTTAAATAAAAAATAAAGCTTCCAGATAAAAAATCTGAAAGCTTTACTATTGTTGTTTATATAAAATAGCTACTCTTTAATAGCTGCTGTATATCCGTTAGAATCTTCTAAGGTTGTATAACCTGCTACTTTTACAATTTTAAAAACATCATTAGATCTCCCCTCTACATACTCTACAGTATACTTTTCTCCGCTTTGTGACCAAGTAAATGTTGTGCTAGATTTTAAGTCTCCGTTTGTGAACTTTTTAAAAGTCCCCATTTTATCTGAGTCAAATTTCCATTCATCTTTAGAACTTTGTTCTTCTTGCCCCTCAAAAGAAACAGAAAAATCACTTGACCAAGTACCAACTATGGCAGAAGATTCATTTTTAGAACAACTTGTTGTTAATACAACGGCAAATAAAATAAGTAATAGTTTTTTCAAAATAAATTATGGTTTAGGTTAATTATACTTTTTTAACGTGTTTATTTTTACAATAGTATAATGCATAAAAAAAGCCTAGTTAAAAAACTAGGCTTAAAAAAATACTGTAACAAAAACTTACCCTTTAATTGCGGCTAGTTTATTGTTATTTTTAATATTATTAATTTTTAAATCTTTAAGCACACTAATAGCTTCTTCTACGTAAACGTCTCTAGCTAAATCTTTATGCCATCTTTCTCTTTTTTCTTTTAAAATAGTGTCTTTTACAAATAAATCTTTTTCATACTTTAACGACTCAAAAGTTAAACCTGTTTTGTAATCATAAATACCTTTAAAGTGTTTAGATTTTTCTAAAAGCTTTTCCTTTTCTTTTTTATAATCGCTATAGCTTAAAGATACCACATTTTCATCTTGCTGCTCTTTTAACCATTTTGCATTTTCTTCAATTAATTTTAATTGAGAGTTTGCTGCCATACGCTTAGCACTATTTGCTATAGTTTGCTTGTAATCTATATAACCATCCCAAGTCTTATAATTTGCAGGACTAATTTTATCCCAAGCTAATGGATTTTGCTGATCTCTTTCACCTAAATCTATATAGCTATATTTGTCTGGAACTACTACATCACTCTTAACACCTTCTAACTGAGTAGATCCACCATTAATTCTGTAAAACTTTTGCGTAGTTACTTTTAAAGCTCCTAAATCTCCGTGTTCATTATTACGGACAATATCAGATAAAGACCATAAGTTTTGAACCGTTCCTTTACCAAAAGTTTGCTTACTACCAATTACAACACCTCTTTTATAGTCTTGCATTGCAGCTGCTAAAATTTCTGAAGCAGAAGCAGACAATTCATTTACCAATAACACTAAAGGACCGTCCCATTGTATACGCTCATCTTTATCTTCATGTACTACTTTTTCTTCTGTACTGCCTGAAGATTTTACCTGTACCACAGGACCATCTTTAATAAATAAACCAGCCATTTCTACAACGGTACGCAAAGACCCTCCTCCGTTATCTCTAAGGTCTAAAACTAAACCTTCCATACCGGCTTGCTTTAATCTTTCAATTTCCTTTGCTACATCAGAAGCAGCATTACGGTTACTATAATCTTTAAAATCTACATAAAACTTAGGTAGGTTAATTATTCCGTAGGTATGATCTTCTTTTTTTACTGTAGCAGACTTAGCATAAGATTCTTCCATCTCTACTAAATCTCTAGTAATTTTTACAACTTGTGTAGAACCGTCTACCTTTTTAACAGTTAAATAAACATTAGTTCCCTTAGGACCTTTCATTAATTTAATTGCGTCATTTAATTGCATTCCTGTAACGTCTACAGGTTCTTCATCTGGTTTTTGACCAACTTTTATAATTTCATCACCAACTTCAATAGTTTGATCTCTCCAAATAGGACCTCCAGAAATTACTTCTACAATTTTTATTTGGTCTTTCTTTTTCTGTAATCTAGCTCCAATTCCTTCAAATTTACCAGACATACTCACATCAAACTTATCTTTGTCTTCTGGTGCAAAGTAGTATGTATGTGGGTCAAACCCTTCTACTATTGTGTTAATGTATTGTCCAAACCAATCTTCACGGTCGTACTCATTATTCACAAAATCAAAAAAGTCATCTAACGTAGATTTTGTTAACTCTCTAGCAGCTTTTTCTGCTTCAGTTTTAGATAATGGCTTTTCTTTATCTGTAAGTTTATCATCAAAAGTGCTAATTGTAGCATACTTTAATTGTTTTCTCCACCTTTCTCTTAATTCCTTTTTTGACGAAACAAAAGTCTGATCTTCATAATTGATATCTATTTTCTCTGCAGTATCAAAATTAAAAGGCTTACTTAAAATATCTTTGTAAATGTCTGAAGCTTCATCCATACGCTTCATCAATCTTTTGTGTACCAAATCAAAAAAACTAATGTCAGTATTTTTTATTTGATCATCTATCTGAAACTTATACTTTTCAAATTCTTTTATATCACTTTCTAAAAAATATCTTTTTGTTGGATCTAAGACATCTATAAACTCTTCAAAAACTGACACTGAAAAATCGTCATTAATATCTTTAGGTTCATAATGCCCCTTTTCTAACATATATGCAATTATCTCTATCAGTAATTTATCTTTATCACCGTCATTAACAGTGTCTAAAGATTTATTTGTGAAACTGCAAGACGCCACTGCAAATAGCATCCCCAATAACATAACAATTAAATTCTTTTTCATCTATTATTATTTTAACTTTAGTAGAATTTGGACTCTTAAAATTACATTAAACAATGTAAATCTTAATTATTTTACCAAGATACTGAAAAAACTATGCCACATTATAAGTTAGCAGTAGTTTTTTAACCTTTTTATGATAATTATAAGATAGATTTTTAAAAAGCATTCTTGTAAACATTATAAAAACGTATTTTTACGGTATAAATTATATGTTAGATGCAAAAACCATTAATATTAGTTACCAATGATGACGGAATTACAGCTCCGGGATTAAGATCTTTGGTAAAATTTATGAAAGAGATAGGTGATGTTGTTGTTGTAGCACCAGATAGTCCGCAGTCTGGTATGGGACACGCAATTACTATTAACAACACTTTACATGCTAACTTAGTAACTGTAGATGATATTGATGGTGCAGAACAAGAGTATAGCTGTAGCGGAACACCGGCAGATTGCGTAAAAATGGGACTTCAGGAGCTTTTAGACCGAAAACCAGACTTATGTGTTAGTGGTATTAATCACGGGTCTAACTCCTCTATAAATGTAATTTACTCTGGTACAATGAGTGCTGCTATTGAAGCCGGAATTGAAGGCATACCTGCTATTGGTTTTTCTTTGTGTGACTTTTCATGGGATGCAGATTTTGAAGAAGCCAAACCTTTTGTACAAAAAATTGTAAAACAAGCACTTGCAAACGGTATCCCTAAAGGAGTTGTTTTAAATGTAAACATTCCTGTTATTGAAAATGAAAAAATAAAAGGGATTAAAATTTGTAGGCAGGCACGTGCCAACTGGAAAGAAAAATTTGATAAACGAACCAACCCAATGGGAAAAGATTATTATTGGTTAACTGGTAAATTTGAATTGCTTGATAAAGGCGAGGACACAGATGAATTTGCACTTGCTAATAATTATATTTCTGTAGTGCCAACTCAGTTTGACTTAACAGCGCACCACACCATACAACAACTAAACAATTGGAATTTAAATGAACACTAAAAAAGAAGTTATAATTGGATTTCTTGTAGGTATAATTGCTAATACTATTGGTACATTAGCATATATTTTACTTTTTTCTGATTTAAGTATTGTAGAAACATACAAAGCAGCTGTAGAAAGTGACCATATTGGCAGTCTACTAGCACTTGGAGCTATATTAAATTTAATTGCTTTTTTTCTTTTTTTAAAAATTAAAAGAGATTATAGAGCCAGAGGTGTATTAATAGCTACATTATTAACTGCTCTTGTTATTTTATATTACAAGGTTTTTTAAATAAGTTACATACTACATGAAATATTACATTATTGCCGGTGAAGCTTCTGGAGACTTACACGGCTCTAACCTTATAAAAGCTATTAAAGTTGCAGACACTAACGCAAATATTAGGTGTTGGGGTGGAGACCTTATGCAACAAGCTGGTGGAGATCTTGTAAAACATTACAAGAGTATGGCTTTTATGGGCTTTATTGAGGTTATAAGTAATATTAATAAAATATCTAAAAACTTAAAATTTTGTAAAGAAGATATTGATGCTTTTAAACCAGATGCTATTGTTTTTATAGACTATTCTGGATTTAATTTGCGTATTGCAAAATGGGCTAAAGAAAATAATTACCGTACCAACTATTATATATCTCCACAAATTTGGGCCTCAAGAGAAGGTAGAATTTCTAAAATTAAACGAGATGTAGATGCTATGCACGTTATTCTTCCGTTTGAAAAAGATTTTTACGAAAAAAAACACAATTATCCAGTACATTTTGTTGGCCATCCCTTGTTAGATGCCATTAACAAACAACCACTTCCTAATGAAGCAAATTTTAGAGCCAACAATAATTTAGATCCTAAAAAACAAATTATTGCTTTATTACCTGGTAGTAGAAAGCAAGAGGTTCAAAAAATGCTAAACGTAATGTTATCTGTAACAAAATCCTTTACAAACTACCAATTTGTTATAGCTGGTGCACCAAGTTTAGATTTAGACTTTTACAAGCCCTATTTAAAAAATCCTCAAGTAGGCTTTGTAGCCAACCAAACTTATAGTTTATTAGCGTTGTCTACTGCTGCTTTGGTTACAAGTGGTACAGCAACATTAGAAACTGCATTGTTTAAAGTACCACAAGCGGTTTGCTATAAAGCTCATTGGCTGTCTTACTACATTGCAAAAAAAATAATTACTCTTAAATACATTTCATTAGTGAACTTAATAATGGACAAAGAAGTAATTAAAGAATTAATACAAGACGATTTAAATACAAACAACCTTACTTTAGAACTGAATAAAATATTATCTAAAGACACCAGAACAAAAGTTTTTGAGGAATATTACCAACTTGAAAAAAAACTAGGAGGAGTAGGTGCTAGTAAAAAAGCGGCAGAATTAATTGTTTCCAATACAAAAGCTAAAACATAAAAACCAATAAAATTTACTAAATTTGGTAACCAAGTGTCCTAAATTTTTCTTGGAATGATCCGTAAAGTAACTTTTTTTCTAATAATTCTTTCTCTAGGCAGCTGTGTCTCTAAAAAGAAAACCACCTACAGCAAAGATCGCAAAGTAAGCGTAGCACCATCTAAAGTAATCATAAAAAAAGGAGCCTCTTCTAAAGCCAAAAGAAAAGCAGAAGAAATTGCTGTTGAGCGTAAAGCAGACAAAATTATAAATTCTGCCTTGGCTTTTTCTGGCACGCCGTATAAGTTTGGTGGAACCACAAAAAGAGGAATGGATTGCTCTGGACTACTCTATGTTGCTTTTTCTGAACATAACATCACTCTTCCTAGAGTGTCTTACAATATGGCTAATGAAGGCAAAGAAATACGAGTTAAAGATGTAGAAAAAGGAGATTTACTTTTTTTTAGAACCTCAAAAAAAAGAAAACGTATAAACCATGTTGGTTTGGTAGTTGCAACAGATAATAACGAAATTAAGTTTGTACACGCTAGCACCTCTAGAGGTGTAATTGTTTCATCTTTAAGAGAAGGCTATTGGAATTATGCTTTTGTAAAAGCTACTAGAGTACTGTAATTTATGAAACCGTTTCAGTTTATTTCAGTAAAACTTACACTATGTTTAATTACTGGAATACTGATACAAACTGCTTTTAATTTTTCTGCTTTTTATTGCTTATACGCACTTATTACATCACTACTAATTCTTGGTATACTATTAAAAACATCTAAAAAAAGAGCATTAGTTTTTGGCATTGTAGCTGCTTTTGCAAGCATATTGTTGGGGGTAACTACTGCAAATTTTGCCACACCAAAAAATAACACATTACACTACAGTAATAAAACTATCACCAATACACATTTATGGCATTTAAAAATACACGAGGTTTTAAAATCTAACACTTACAACCATAAGTATGTAGCAACCCTTGTTACTCTGGACAACCAAAATGCTACAGGAAAATTTTTATTAGAGACACCAATAAATAGTGCTAAAACAATTTTTAATGTTGATGATGAACTTGTTGTATACACAAAGCTTTCTCCTGTTAACTCCCCTTTAAACCCGCATCAATTTAACTATGCTTTATACTTAAAAGATTTAGGCATTTACCATAAAATAGAAGCTAAAGACAATTACAAACTACTTTTATTAAACAATAAAACCCTAATTGGTACAGCTGCAATTATTAGAAATAATATTATTAACAAACTTAATGGTGCGGGTTTTAACCCAGAAGAATTAAGCATTATAAAAGCATTATTGCTGGGGGAACGTAATACCGTACAAACAAAAACCTTAGATGCATACAAAAATGCTGGCGCTATACACATTTTAGCACTTTCTGGTTTACATATTGGAATACTTTTATTGGTCTTACAATTTTTACTTTCTCCTTTAGAGTATTTACCAAAAGGCAAAACAATTAAACTTATTATTATAGTCTTATTTCTTTGGAGTTTTGCTTTCATTGCAGGCTTATCTAGCTCATTAATAAGAGCAGTAACTATGTTTACATTTGTTGCCTACGCTATGTTTTTAAACAGGCCAACGAGTTCTTTTAACATTTTAGCATTATCGTTATTTTTTATACTCTTATGCAAGCCTAACTTATTGTTTTCCGTAGGCTTACAAATGAGCTATGCCGCTGTATTTTCTATTGTACTATTTAATCCTATTTTTAAAAAATTATGGGAACCTAAATATTACCTTACTAATAAAATATGGCAATTGTTAACTGTTAGTTTAGCTGCTCAACTTGGAGTTTTACCTATTAGCCTATATTATTTTCATCAGTTTCCTAGTTTGTTTTTTATTACCAACTTAGCTATTATTCCGTTTTTAGGAGTTATTTTAAGTGTAGGTATTGTGGTTGTAATTTTAGCGCTTTTTAATGCTTTACCAAATTTTTTAGTTACACTTTACAACGGTATCATTTTTAGCATGAACAGTGTTGTAAAATGGGTTGCTACACAGGAAGATTTTTTAATTAAAGCCATTTCATTTAACAAGATACAAATAATACTTAGCTACCTTATTCTGCTAATATTGCTTTTATATATGACTAAAAAAACCTTTAAAAGAACAGCTTGGTTACTGGCTAGTGTTCTAGTTTTTCAATCATGCATAATTTACTATAATTACAAAGCATTACAAAAAGAAGAATTACACATATTACACCAAAGTAAACATACGGTACTAACCCACCAAACAGGAAAAGAATTAAAAGTTTACACTAATAATAGCCACATAAATCCGCAATCCATTCAAAATATTGCAATTGCAGAACGCGTAAATTCAATATCTAACCAAAAACTAAAAAATAACTACAGTTATAAAAACAAGCTACTAATTATTGTAGATAGTTTAGCAGTTTACCCTAAAAATAAAAACAGCATTGTACTACTCACACAGTCTGCTAAGCTAAATTTAGATCGTTTAATTACAGACATACATCCAAAACAAATAATTGCCGACGGTAGCAATTACAAAACCACAGTTGCCCTTTGGAAAGCTACTTGCTTAAAAAGAAAAATTCCTTTTTACTATACAGGAGAAAATGGCTATTATACCTTTCATTAATTACAAACACTAACTTTTATACCTTTATTTTCCAGATTTTTTACCATATTAGGAGCTATTCCGCTATCCGTAATAATTTCATCAATTTGATCTAGATTACAAATTTTAGCAAAGCTTTTTTTACCAAACTTAGATGAATCTGCTAAAACAATTATTTTTTGCGCGGCACCCAACATTTTTTTATTAAGCTGAGCTTCTTCTAAGCTAGAGGTAGATAAACCATACTCTAAATCTATACCATCTACTCCCAAAAAAAACTTACTACATGAAATGTTATCTAATATTTGTACTGCATAATTACCAATAACAGAAGCAGAACTATGCCTAACATACCCTCCAAGTTGCAAAATTTGTATGTCTTTATTATGTATTAAATGCAAAACAACATGTAAAGATGAAGTAATTACGGTTAGTTTCTTTTTAGGTTCTATAAACTTAGCCAATGCTTGCACTGTAGTACCAGATGCAATCATTATAGAATCATTTTCGTCTATTAATGTAGATGCGGTTTGCGCTATTCCTTTTTTTTCTTCAACAGAAATTTTTTCTTTTTCGCCAACTGCTCTTTCATTTATATACGGATTTTCTAATGATGCTCCGCCGTGAGTTCTAAAAAGCAACCCCTTTTCTTCAAGCAGGCGTAAATCTTTCCTAATTGTTACCGCAGAAACATTAAGTTGCTCACATAAATCTACAACTTCCACATGTTTTTCTCTTGCAAGAATATCTAATATAATCTGATGTCTTTTCATAGAATGATCAAATATAGTTAAAAAATGAAAAAAAATTAACATAATTTAGTTTCGTTTACTTTCGTTTTGTTTTAAAAATTTATTAGTTTTGATCAAAATCAAAAGAAAGTGACAAAAAACATATTTAACAGAGAAGCATTAATAGCACAATTACAACAGGAAAAAAACTGGGATGTATTAATTATTGGCGGTGGTGCTTCTGGTTTAGGAGCTGCACTAGATAGTGCTACTAGAGGGTACAAAACAGTATTGTTTGAACAGATAGATTATGCAAAAGGAACTAGTAGCCGTAGTACAAAACTAGTACACGGTGGGGTACGTTATTTGGCTCAGGGCAATGTAGATTTGGTAAGAGAAGCTTTGCATGAAAGAGGATTATTAGCTAAAAATGCACCGCATTTGGTTAGCAATCTCTCATTTATAATTCCAAATTACAAATGGTGGGGAACTCCATTTTACACCATTGGCTTAAAAGTGTATGATATTTTATCTGGTAGACTAAGTTTTGGAAAATCGTTTTCACTTTCTAGAAAAAAAACTATTCAGAAATTAAAAACAATAAAGACAGACGGACTAAAAGGTGGTGTTTTATACCATGATGGTCAGTTTGACGATTCTAGACTTGCTGTTAATATAGCACAAACAGCTATTGAAAAAGGCGCAACACTTTTAAATTATTTTAAAGTTATAAAGCTTACAAAAGACACTAATGGCAATACCAATGGTGTGGTAGTTTTAGACACAGAAACAAATACAGAGTATACTGTTTTTGCTAAAACAATAATAAATGCTACAGGTGTTTTTACTGATGAAATATTAAAAATGGATGATGCTGCTTCCAAAAACCTTGTACGTCCAAGTCAAGGTATTCACTTAGTTGTAGACAGGTCATTTTTACCAGGTAATGAAGCCATAATGATACCAAAAACTACAGATGGTAGGGTATTATTTTTAGTGCCTTGGCACAACAGAGTAATTTTAGGAACAACAGACACCCTTATAGACAGCCATAGTTTAGAGCCTAAACCTTTAGAAGAAGAAATAGATTTTATACTAGCAAATGCCAACGAGTATTTAAACAAAAATGTTAGTCGTAAAGACGTATTAAGTATGTACTCTGGATTACGTCCTTTAGCTGCACCAAAAGATAAATCTGAAAAAACAAAAGAAATATCTAGAAGTCATAAAGTTTTAGTTTCTAACTCTAAATTAATTACAATTACTGGCGGTAAATGGACAACCTATAGAAGAATGGCACAAGACACCATAAACAAAGCTATAGAAGTAGGACAGCTTGCCAAAAAGGAATGTGTTACAGAAGATCTTCAATTGCATGGCGCGGTTGCCAACAATGATATAATTAATCATTTATCCTTTTATGGGTCTGATGAAGCCAGTATTTTAGAAATGGTACAACATGACCCAAGTTTAGGTGAAAAATTGCATCCTAATTTAGAGTTTGTAAAAGCCGAAGTAGTTTGGGCAGTTAAAAATGAAATGGCAAGAACCATTGAAGATATTTTAGCTAGGCGTGTACGAGTATTATTTTTAGACGCCAAAGCCGCAATAGAAATAGCACCATTAGTTGCAGATATTATAGCTAAGGAACTAAATAAAGATAATGCCTGGAAACAAAATCAAATTGAAAACTTTACAAAAGTTGCTGAAGTTTATGTTTTAAAACATTAAGATTTCACTTAAAACCAAACAACCTTACACACAAAACATGGAGAAATATATATTAGCATTAGACCAAGGCACAACAAGCTCTAGAGCAATTGTATTTAATAAAATGGGAAACATTATATCTGTTGCTCAAAAAGAGTTTACACAGTACTTTCCCAAACCAGGCTGGGTAGAACATGACCCTGACGAAATTTGGTCTACACAAGCTGGTGTTGCTACAGAAGCTATTACAAAAAAAGGACTAGATGTAAAAAATATTGCTGCAATTGGCATTACAAACCAAAGAGAAACTGTAGTTGTTTGGGATAAAAAAACAGGTAAACCTGTTTATAACGCTATTGTTTGGCAAGACAAAAGAACTGCTGCATATTGTGATGAATTAAAAAAAGCAGGACACACAGATCTTATTAAACAAAAAACAGGCCTTGTAATAGACTCTTACTTTTCTGGAACTAAAATAAAATGGATTTTAGATAACGTAGAAGGCGCTAGAGAACGTGCAGAGGCTGGTGATCTATTAATGGGCACTATAGACTCTTGGCTTATTTGGAACTTTACAAAAGGAAACAAACACGTTACAGATGTTAGTAATGCGTCTAGAACGTTACTATTTAACATTAATACTTTAGAATGGGATGATGAGCTATTAGAGCTACTTACCATTCCTAAAAGTATGTTACCAGAGGTAAAAGAATCTAGCGAGGTCTACGGTCATACACAATCTGTTTTTTATGATTCTAAAATTCCTATTTCTGGCATTGCAGGAGATCAGCAAGCTGCGTTATTTGGACAAATGTGTACCAAGCCCGGAATGGTAAAAAACACATACGGCACAGGTTGTTTTATGCTTATGAATATTGGTAAAAAACCAACATTATCTAAAAATAACTTACTCACCACTATAGGTTGGAAAATTAACGGAGAAACACATTATGCATTAGAAGGCAGTATTTTTATAGGAGGAGCTGTTGTACAATGGCTTAGAGATTCTTTAAAAATTATTAGAACATCTTCAGAGGCAGAAACGTTAGCTAACAGCATTACAAGCTCAGAAGGGGTTTACTTTGTTCCTTCTTTTGCTGGTTTGGGGGCTCCTCATTGGAACCAACAAGCACAAGGTACTATTTTTGGATTAACAAGAGGCAGCACAGATGCACATATTGCAAGAGCAGCTTTAGAGTCTATTGCATACCAAACAATGGATATTTTAAAAGCTATGGAGGCAGATTCTGGCATTTTAATTAAAGAGTTACGAGTAGATGGTGGAGCTACTGTAAATAATTTACTAATGCAGTTTCAGGCAAATGTTTTACAAACTACTACTATAAGACCTAAAGTGGTAGAGACCACTGCTATGGGAGCTGCTTTTTTAGCAGGCCTAGCTGTAGGCTACTGGGATAGTCCAAAAGAAATTGAAGAAATTTGGCAAACAGATAAACGTTTTGAACCAGTTATAGAAAATGAAGAAATTTTAGAAGGCATTAAAGGTTGGTACAAGGCCATTAAAGCACTTGAATATTGGACAACCTTAAACTAAAAAAATGACTCCTTTTATTGCAGAAATTATTGGTAGTGCCATTCTAATTTTACTTGGTGGTGGCGTAGTTGCAAATGTTGTATTAAATAAAACTAATGGTAATAACAGTGGCTGGATTGTGATTACCACTGGCTGGGCACTTGCTGTTTATGTAGGTGTGGTTATAGCTGGGCCTTATAGTGGTGCTCATCTAAACCCTGCTGTTAGTATTGGTTTGGCTATTGCAAACAAATTTGAATGGTATAAAGTACCTATGTATGTACTTGCGCAATTTATTGGTACTATGGTTGGCGCTACTTTTGTTTGGCTTACATACAAACATCATTTTAATGAAACAGAAGATAAAGATGCTAAAAAGGCTGTTTTTTGCACTGCTCCTGCCATTAAAAATACATTTAGCAACTTATTTAGTGAGGCCATAGGCACTTTTGTGCTGTTACTTACTATTTTCTATTTTACAGATGCTACACTAACAGAGCCTAATACTATAATTGGACTAGGCTCGGTTGGCGCTATACCCGTAGCATTTTTAGTCTGGGCAATTGGGCTCTCTTTAGGCGGCACTACAGGTTATGCTATTAACCCTGCTAGAGATTTGGGACCTAGAATTATACACGCTTTACTTCCTATTAAAAATAAAGCTAAAAGTGATTGGAGCTATGCTTGGATACCTGTGGTAGGGCCTATTTTAGGTGCTTCACTAGCAGCTTTTCTAATGCTTGCATTAAGCTAACTAAATAAGGTTATTTAAACTAAAAATCCCTTTTTACAGATTGTAAAAAGGGATTTTGTTTTTTTGTATTTATTAAAATTAATGAACTTTACCCATTAGCTTTTTAATTAAAGGAGAAAGCACTAAAACTATAACAGCTGCCCCTAGTGCATATTTAGATATTAACAAGAAACCGTCTGTGTATATACCCAAGGTATCTAACCCTCCTACGTTTTTATCATCACTTTCAACAGCCAATTGCTTACTAATAAAACCAACAATTTGAAATGCAAATGCTGAAGCTAAAAACCAAATTCCCATCATAAAAGCTACAATACGCTTTGGAGAAAGGTCTGTAATTTTAGATAAACCTACTGGAGACATAAACAACTCCCCTACAGAAATTAGAAAATACATAATTAACAAATAAGAAAAAGGAACCATCCCCTCTGCATTTGCACTACCACTACTTAAAGAAAGTATAAAGAAACTTATACCGGCAAAAGCAAGTCCTAAACCAAATTTATATGGTGTTCTAGGATCCATTTTCTTTTTTCTTAAATAAGCAAAAAGCATTGATATTGGAATTGATAATATAATTATGAACATTGAATTTAACGCATTAGTTTGTGATGCATCTATAAAGGTAAGATTCACATTTCTTTCTGCAAACAACGTTATTACACTACCAGAAAGCTCATGAAAACCCCAAAACAGTGTCATAAAAAACGTAATTAAAATAGCCACAACTAGCTTTTTACGCTCATCTACTGTAGCTTTTATTAAAACATTTATTAAAAAAACCGCAATACCAATAGCAATTAAATAAAATATAATATTAACAATGTTATCATCTTCTAAAAAAGTACCCTTTTCTCCTAAAGACTTATAAGAAGACAGTAAATAAGCAATAACAGGAGCAGATAAAACAGCCAAAATAGGAATCATTATACCTTGTTTAACACCTAAAATTGTCTTTTCCAAAACTCCTTTAACAGGTGGCAAACCTCTATCACCAAAAACATTCTTTTTAATTCCACTATAAAAGAATATAAGCCCCAATAGCATACCAATACCTGCCAGTCCAAATCCATAATGCCAACCAAAAGTTTTACCTAAATAACCGCAAATTAAAGGTGCAACAAAACCTCCGATATTAATCCCCATATAAAAAATTACAAAACCAGAATCTTTTCTACTATCACCATCCTTGTATAACGAGCCAACAAATGTTGATATATTTGGTTTAAAAAAACCATTACCAACAACAATTAATGCAAGTGCTAAAAAGAAAGTAATATCATGTTCTATAGCTAAAACAAAATGTCCTATAGACATTAAAATACCTCCTAAAAAAATAGACTTTCGCATTCCCAATATCTTATCAGAGATTCTACCTCCAATTACCGTAGAAGCATAAACCAAAGAGCCGTAAGATGCGTATACTGCTGCTGCTGCAAAATCTCTAGATGCTAAAGCTGCAAAAACAACATCTACCATATATAGTGTTAGCAAAGCACGCATTCCATAGAAACTAAAACGCTCCCATAACTCCGCAAAAAATAAATAAAACAATCCTTTTGGATGTCCAAAAAGCTCTTGTTCTTCAACTGATTTAACAGTGTTTTCCATAATTATAAAAAATTAATTTATTAGTGGGGTTGCAATAACTAAAACCATTAGCAAAACTACACCCCATTGATACAGTATATAAATCTACACTATTACGATTTTATCAAAAATGAGATAAAAATTTCAAGTTTGCTAATAATGTTAATAAATAGTAAAATTTTTATCTTAAATATTGCAATTATAAAGGCAAAACTCACAGATATATCAGTCAAAAAAAGTTGCCACATAATGTTTATCTTTGGCACTTGTAAAAAACCAACTATGATTACCCCTATACAAGGATTTTCTAAACTAAGTAAAGACGAAAAAATAAACTGGATTGCTAGCAATTACACACACAATACCCAACAAACAAAAGAGGTGTTAAAAGTGTATTGGAATTCTGATGCTAAACTGCAAAAACTGCATGACGAGTTTATAGAAAATACGATAACAAATTATTACCTGCCTTTAGGTATTGCTCCAAACTTTTTAATTAATAACAAGCTTTATGCTGTACCAATGGCTATAGAAGAAAGCTCTGTGGTTGCTGCCGCTAGTAAGGCTGCTAAATTTTGGTTAACACGTGGCGGATTTAAAACCACTATTTTAGGAACTGAAAAAGTAGGACAGGTGCATTTTATTTTTAAGGGTGATGAAAAAAAGTTAGAATCATTTTTTACGGCTATTAAACCTGTACTTTTTAATGATTCTGATAGTATTACCACCAGTATGAAAAAACGTGGTGGAGGAATTACAAATATAGAGCTACGTAATAAAACTGAAGATTTAGAACACTACTACCAGTTACACTGCACTTTTGAAACACTAGATGCAATGGGTGCCAACTTTATAAACTCTTGCTTAGAGCAATTTGCAAAAACACTAAAAAGAGAAGCATTGGCTTATACTGATTTTTCTGATAAAGAAAAAAATATAGAAGTTGTAATGAGTATTTTATCTAACTATGTACCTAATTGTGTTGTTAGAGCAGAAGTTAGCTGTACAGTTGAAGAGCTTAGCGAAGGAAATACTGAAGATGCACAACATTTAGCTGAAAAAATAGTACAGGCCGTTAACATTGCCAAAATAGAACCTTACAGAGCTGTTACACATAATAAAGGAATTATGAACGGAATAGACGCTGTGATTTTAGCTACTGGAAATGATTTTAGAGCTATAGAAGCTGGTGTACACGCATACGCTAGTAGAAACGGAAAATACAGTAGCCTAACTAATGCTAGCGTAGATAATGGTGTGTTTAAGTTTTGGTTAGATGTACCTTTAGCTTTAGGTACTGTAGGCGGCTTAACAAACTTACATCCACTAGTAAAAACTGCTTTAGAAATTTTACAAAAACCTTCTGCAACAGAATTAATGCAAATTGTAGCTGCCACCGGATTGGCTCAAAACTTTGCTGCTGTACGCTCTTTGGTAACAACTGGTATACAAGAAGGACATATGAAAATGCACTTACTAAACATTTTAAATCAACTTGGCGCCACAGATAGTGAAAAAAAGACACTAACAGCACACTTTAAAACCAATACTGTTACGCATAGCGCTGTAGTTACTGCATACAACAATTTAAAAAATGACTAAAGAATTTTACAGCAACGGAAAATTACTACTCACAGGAGAGTATGTTGTTTTAGATGGCGCACTTAGCTTAGCAGTACCAACAATTTATGGTCAAAATTTAAGAGTAACACAAACTAATAGCAATAGCATTACTTGGAGCAGTATAGACGTAGCTAATAACACTTGGTTTAACGCAACTTTTAACAGCGATACTTTTACTGTTTTAAATGATAAACTAAACGATGAAGCTTGGATTAATACAGCAAAAACTTTACAACAAATTTTAAAAGAAGCACAATTACTAAATCCTAACTTTTTAAAAAACACGAAAGGGTTAGCTGTAGAAACAAAATTAGATTTCAACAGAGATTGGGGACTTGGGTCTTCATCTACTCTAATAAACAACATTGCAAAATGGGCAAATGTAGATGCTTTTAAGTTATTAGAAAATACAATGGGTGGCAGTGGGTATGATATTGCTTGCGCACAAAACAATACACCAATTTTTTATCAGAAAATAAACAAAATACCCACCACTACTACCATAAATTTTAATCCTCTTTTTGTTGACAATTTATACTTTATTCATTTAAACAAAAAGCAGAACAGTAGAGAAGCTATTGCTGCATATAAAAAATGTTCATTTAATAAAGATGAACTAGTTAAAAACATTACTGAAATAAGCAAAAACATAGCTAATACAAGTTCTTTATCTTCTTTTGAAGCATTTATTACTAAACACGAAGAACTACTATCTATAGCCTTAAAAACAAAAACAGTTAAAGACTTACTATTTAAAGACTTTACTGGCGCTATAAAAAGCTTAGGTGCTTGGGGTGGAGATTTTATATTGGCCACAGGTAATAAAACTACTCCCAACTACTTTAAGCAAAAAGGGTACAATACTATTTTTAGATATACCGATCTAATAAAATAAAAAAGCCTCCAAATTGGAGGCTTTTTTAAAATATGATTATTAAACAATTTCTACTAGTAGAACATTGCTCTGTTATCTTCAATTTCAGCAGATTTCTTTAATGCATTTAATACAGCAGAATTTGCTCTTTGCATAGCTGTTGTTTGCACCATATTTGCATAAGTACTGTAATTATCTAATTTAGGAGCTTCCTCTTTTTTAGTTACAGTTAACATAAATACTCCTGTTTCTCCTTCTAGTAAACCAGAAGTGTCTCCTTGGTTAAGTCCAAAAGCACTACCTACAACAAATGGTTCTCTACCTGCACCAGGTATTGTTGGTGATTTCATAGTTAATGCAGATGCAGTAGAAGCAGATACATTATTATCTTTAGCTATAGCATCTATACTTTTACCTTTATTAGCGGCAATAATTTGTGCTGCTTTTTTCTCTTTTCTTAATTTAGGTAACACCATAAATGAAGCATCTTCTACAGACATTAAGCCTTCTTTATACTTACCTGTTAATTGTACTACAGCGTAACCGTTGTTTACAGGAAAACGTTTAATATCTCCTACTTCAGAATCATCATTAAAAGCCCATTGTACAATTGCTCTTTGTGCAGCTAAGCCAGGAAGGTTTTCATCCATAGCCTTAATTTTATTTACTGGTCTTGCAACGTATTTTTTCTCTTTAGATAATTCTAAAAATGTTTTGTCAGAATCTTTTGCGTCACTTTCAAACTGAGTAGCTTCAGTAAACAAAGAGTTTATTGTAGCTTCAGACGCCTCTATAGCTCTTGCTAAAGTAGCAACACGAACTAAATCTTGCTTATCATCAATTTTAACAATGTGGAAACCAAATTCTGTTTCTACCATACCTATAGTACCTACATTGTTACTAAACATAAATTCATCAAACTTAGGAGTCATTCTACCTTGTTGGCTATATCCTAAATCTCCACCTCTTGATGCAGAAGGACCATCTGAATTATCACGAGCTAAAACAGAAAATTCTACATCTCCTTTTTTAGCATCTTTTAATAACTCTTCTGCTCTTTTTTTAGCCTCTTCTTTTGTTCTTTTTACTTCAGGGTTTGCTCTTTCTGCACCTTCCCAAGCAACAAGTATATGACTAGCCTTAACGTTACCATCTTTTTTCTTATCCATCATTTTAGTAACTTTAAAATAGTTACCATCACGATAAGGACCATAGATATCACCAATATTTAATGCCATTAAAGTGTCTGCAAATTTTGGAGATAATACGTTTTTAGTTTTGTAGATAGTATCATACTTTAAATCTGAATTACGATCTAAAAACTCTTCAATATTTTTTGTATTTCTAAAACCTAAAATAGTATCGTTATACTCTACTTTATCATTTAGTAAAGAAACTACTTTAGCTTCAACAGCTTTTTCATCTTCTAAAGATGGCTTCTCTTCAAAGTATACAAACTGAAAATCTCTTGCTTTTTCTTGCTTAAAATCTTCTTCGTGATCTTTTATATAAGCTGCAATTTCATCTTTACTTACCGCTACAGAACTATCTGCAATAGAAGTATAAGGTACTCTTACATACTTAATATCAATTTTATCATTAGCTAATTTATAATCTAACTCACCTTCTTTTAATGTAGCGCCTAAACCAGCTTTAACCAAGTTAAAGTAAGTTTGCTCTTTAGCTGCTTGCATAATAGCTTGCTCTTGCTGAAGCCATAGTGCATATTGTGCAGGGTTTTCTGTTTTTAAAGTAGAAATAAACTCTTTAAAAATATACTCATCAAAAACACCGTTCTCATTTTGGTACTGTGGGTTTTGAGAAAATCCTGGGTTAGATGCTATAAAGTTAATAATTTGGTCTTGCTCTATAGAAATCCCTAAATCATCAAACTCATCACTTAAAATAGCGTTTTTCACTTCTTGATCCCATACACTGTTTACAACCTGCATAGAAGTTGCGCCAGCTCCAAAACGATTAGAAGCAGCCTCAACCTCTCTTCTAAATTTGTCTATAGAAATATCTTTTCCGTTAATTTCTGCAACGGTAGTACCTGTTTTTACACCAGACATACCATCTGCACTAAAAATACCAGAGATTACAAATGCAAATAAGGCTAAACCTATAATTAGGATTAATACAGTTGTTCTCTTTCTTATGTTCTCTAAAATCGCCATTTTATAAAATGTTTAAAATCAGTGGGCAAAAATACCATTTCTTTTTGGGTTTTAAAATTTAATTTTTATCAAATTTTTAACACTAAAAACCTACTCTTTTTCAAGTATATGCAGGGTTACCAAATCTATCTTAGTATTTGACACTTCTATTATTTTAAAATTGAAGTTTTCAATTTTAATTTCCGAATCTTTTTCGGGTATTTCTCCTGTTTCGTTTACTATTAAACCTCCTAGAGTTTCATACTCATCACTCTCTGGAAGTTCTAACTTATAATTTTCATTTATATAATCTACATCTAGCCTTGCAGAAAACTTATATGTATCTTCAGACAACTGCTCTTCTACCAAATCTGTAGAGTCATGCTCATCTTCTATTTCTCCAAATAATTCTTCTACTATATCCTCTACCGTCATTATACCTGCTGTACCACCATATTCATCTAACACTACAGCAACACTTTTTCTCTTTTTTGTAAGCGAATCTAAAATATCGCTAACCAACATAGTTTCGGGCACAAATTCTATAGGCAGTAAAATACTTTTTATGGTTTTAGGTTTTTTAAAAAGCTCAAAAGAATGCACGTAACCTATTATATTATCTATAGTTTCTTTATAAACCATTATTTTAGAAAAACCTGTTTCTGTAAATAATTTGGTTAAATTTTTAGGAGTATCATGAAGCTCTACTGCTACTATTTCTGTACGTGGCACCATAACTTCTCTTGCTTTTACAGCTGCAAATTCTAATGCATTCTGAAAAATTTGAATCTCAGAATCTACCTCGTCTTCAGTATTAACAGTCTCTAGCTGCTCTGTAATGTAATCTCCTAGCTCTACTTTACTAAACGCAAGCTGACTATGATCACCATCTGTTTTAAAAAAAGTTTTTAAGATAAAATCTGACACACTAATTACAAAATTGGATATCCAAGAGAATAATCCGTAGAAAAAATATGCAGGTATTGCCAATACTTTTAAAAATGAATTGGCATAAATTTGAAAAAATACTTTTGGCAAAAACTCTGCCGTAATTAAGATCACTAATGTAGAAATTACAGTTTGTGATAGGAGTCCAAAATCTGTAAGCAACAAATCTAAAAAGCTACTACTTGTAGGTAACATGTTTACAAACCAACTCATAAGTAAGTCTCCCATATACATACCATATACCACCAAGGCAATATTGTTGCCTATAAGCATTGTAGCTATAAACTTAGATGGTTTTGCTGTTAATTTAGATAAAACAGTAGGCAAAAAACCTTCTTGTTTTTTTTCTATTTCTAAATGTATTCTATTAGCAGATATAAAAGCAATCTCCATTCCTGAAAAAAATGCAGAAAGTAATAATGATACAACAATAATAATGATTGATGTTACCAAGGTTACGAGTTGTTATCTTGTTTTCTTTTTTCAAACTTTTTACGGTAGTGTCTTCTAAAAAAGAACATACCAACAGAAATAACTGCAAAAAAAGCAAATAAAAAATAGTCCTCATTAGCTCTCCAAAGTGTATACATTTTATAAGTTGCCAGTATAGCTACTACCAAATACAAAACCTCTGTATACCTTAAAATTTTCATCATATTTCCTCGTCTTTTATTGTTTTTAAGCCTGTTGTTTTATGTGCATTAACTTGTTTTAAATCTTTATCAGAATCAAAACCCTCACCATACATTACAGATTCATCTTCTGGGTTTATAAATTCAAATTTTTCTTGTGTAAAAATCCATTTATTAACCTGATCATAAAACAGCTGTGGTGTTTTAAACTGTTTACCATCATGTGTGTGTATAACAACATTACCTCGTAAACTTATTAATTTTGTAGAAGAATAACTAATACCATAATCTGCTGTTATAATACTTTTTTGGTTTTTATCATCAAAAAACTCTACCTGCAGCCCCTTAGGAAATACCTCTTTAGGAAATGTTAAGTTATTAAAATCTTCTCTAACAGGTGCTGTTAACACTGCTAAAACTTTAGAGGTTACCTCTTCTTTATTTTTAACAGGGTCTTTGGTTTCTGTGTACGTAAAAACTAAATCATTAGCAACACCTTGCGGATACACCAATTTAGTTGCCTCTACTCCTACACGTTTGTAGCTATCTTTACACGAAAAAAGCATTGCCATAAAACAAATTATGGCAATGCTTTTTAAAAATTTATATGTTTTTCTTGTGATCATCTTATAGGTTAGGCACCTTTACACTACCACCAACCCAACATTTAAAGCTAACTGTTTTGCCTTGCATGTTGTTAGAAAAAATATCTGTTTTAGTAGGCGCTCTTTGCAAGTATCTACTAGCAGCAGATTTTGCAGTAGAACCTAATGATGGGTCTACTCTACCTGCTTTTCTTGCTAATTCTGCAGCTTTCCAGTTTACAGCTAATTTTTCAAATTTAGTAGAACCACAATCGTTAGCACTACTAGACACTAAGCTCGCCATTAATAAGTAAGCTTTTCCGTTAGATGGGTTTGCTTGTAATGACTTGTTAGCATATTTGTAAGATGTAGACTTGCTAATTCTGCTATACCTAGCTGCAATTTTGTATAGAATATCTGCCTTTTTGTAAGGATCTGTCTCTAACTCACTAGCTTGTGTAAAATCACTTAATGCACCTTTACTATCACCTGCTTTTAGTTTTAAAGAAGCTGAGTATAAGTAAGCACTTGCAGATGGCTCCATTGCCAATTGCTTTTCAAATAATTTTTTAAACATTGGAGAATCTAAACAATCTTTAGAATACATTCTTCCTACTGCTCTTTTTACCCATTTAAGGTCATTTTGCTTGGCCTCAAAGTTTTTCTCATATAATGGTATTAAGTTTTCACAATTAGCTAAATCTCCTAATTTAGAGTCTATACTAGCAGATACTTTACCATAGTTACCAGAGTTTGCACTGTAAACTCTTAAGTTATTAGCTTCTTTTTTAGTAATTGTACCCGCATCTTCCTTAGCTAACAATGTACTAATTTTAGCAGTTAAAGCTTTGTTATCTTCTTCAATTTTTTCTGTTACATCATCATATACATCAAAAACAGTTTGTAACTCCTCTTTACCAGCTTTATGCAGGTCTACAAGGCTAGAAAAATATAAGTATAATGCTTTTACACTTTTAAAGTGAGCTCTATCTTCTGTAAAAGCTGTTTTTAACGCAGCATAATCTTCTTCATCAGTAGACATTTTGTTATCATACTTTAACAATTGCTTGTCTATGATTACTTCTGCCTTAGATGTTTTTGTAGGATAATATTTAATGTAATTATCATACAAGCCTAATAACATATTTATAAACTCAGTTTTTTCTGCTCCTGAAGTATTTTTTATTTTATGCTTTAAAATACGCTCTCCGTACTGAAAATTTGCTTGATGATAATCTGGGCATACATCATAAACTTTTTTCCAAGGTCCGTATGCAGCATCATAATTTTTAACTTTTGCATCCTGTGCATATAATTGAAAGTTATTTGAGCATTCCGACTTATCAACTGTAGCAGCAGCTGTTTCCTGAGCATAGCTTACACCCATAACGCTTATAAAAGCAATCGCTATAAAGTAAAGTTTCTTTTTCATCTTAATTGGTTTTTATTATTAATGGTTATAAACTTTTTTAATTTATTGTTCTTTTTCTAAACCACTTAGAATTTAGAGATATTCCTAGGTTAACTTTAAAATAGTTTTCCTGAATAAGGTCTGCATTTGTTGTTCCTCTTTTTCCTATTTCAAAACCTATGTTAATATTAGAAAAAGGATCGTTAACTGCATTCAATGGTAGTCCTAACCCAAAAGTTATGCCAAAGTCTTTAATATCTTCATTATTAACAACCATACCGGTGTTCTCAAATCTTGCACCTGCTCTGTATGTTATTCTTTTATAGTAACTTGTAAAAGAAGTATAATCTGGTATATAAAAACCACCAAAAGCAATTTTAGAAGCATTTTTGTACGTTAAATTACCTACTGTAAAAAATGGGGCTCTGTAATCTTCTAAGTTTTGCGCACTATATTCTGTACCAATAAACCATTTTCTATCTTGACCAAATCCTAAACCAACTGTAGTTGTTGTTGGTATTGTAACACCTCTGTTAGCTAAACCTGCATTATCTAAGTCTACTTCTATAGTTTCTATTTCTTGTCCTGTACTAGATGAAAAAGAACCAATAGTTTTTGTGTTCTCTGAAGATAGGTTATTCTGTGTTTCTACACCAAAATAAGTATTCATTCTTATTTTATCTGTAAGCATTGGAGTGTAATTAGCAGATATTTTAAAGTTTGCTCCGTTTACTCTAGAGTTTCTAAAGTCAAAAGTACCATATTGTACATCTTCCACGTCTTGCACTCTTCTACTGTCTACAACACCAAAATAATAATTAGCAGTAACACCAACCGTAAAATCTTCTATTACTTTAACTCCTGCTGAGAAAAAAACCGAATTTACACCGCCATCTCCAGAAAAAACGTTTGTAATTTCTCCGTTGTCTGCGCTTGTAAAGCTTTCCTCTATTTCGTAACCAGAAGAAGTAAATGGCTTTATACCAAAACCTACACCCAACCTGTCATCAATAATTGGAAAACCAATTGCTAAATAATCTAAATTAGTTACAGATGAGTTATCTGATAAATTTTGCCCTTTAAAGTTTATATCTTTTCTAGATAAAGAAGCAGTGTATGTAGTTTGTCTTAACCTAGCATAAGCCGCTGGGTTATTTAGGTTTATATGTATACTATCTGCATACATACTAATACCACCCATCATTTGATTTTCTACTGAACCTATAGATCTTAAATCTCCAATTCCAAAATAAGAGTATGGAGAAACTGTGCCGTTTTGAGCGTAAATAGTACCTGCCATACAGCATACTATTGCAATAATTATTTTTCTTATCATTTAGTCTTTGTTGTATTCCAGCAAATAATTAAGTCCGTCAAGGAGAAAATTGGAATGCGCAAATATGGTATTTTTTAATCGTTTTGACAAAAAATGAGCGTCGCCGCCTGTTAAAATAACTGTTAAATCTGCAAATCTAACCTTATATTCTTTAATTACACCATCAATTTCTAAACAAATTCCATTAATTACACCACTTTTCATGCAAGATGTTGTAGAATTCCCAATTAACTCAATTTCACCATTTTTATCTAATAATGGCAATTTAGCCGTTTGATTATGCATAGCTTTAAATCTCATTGCTACACCAGGTGATATAGCTCCCCCTAAATAAGCGCCGTTTTTATCTATAAAATCATACGTAACACAAGTACCTGCATCTATAACCAAAGTATTCTCACTTGCATTATTATAAAACGCTGCTGTAGCAAGTGCAATACGGTCTACTCCTAATGTCTTTGGGGTACTATATAAGTTTTTAAAAGGTATTTTGGTTAGCGCACTTAAAGTGTGCACATTACAGTACACGGCAAGCTTAGTAACCTCTTCTTCACCTAAAAAACCAACAGATGAAACAATAGCATCTTTAATATCTGGATAGGCCAAAAAAGTTTCTTTTACTAAATCTAAAAAATTTTTAAGCACTACGGCATCAGAAAAAACAAGTTGTTTTCCTTTGTAAACCGCTAGTTTTACTGAGGTATTCCCTGCATCAACAATTAAATTCATTTTACAAATATTATAAATATTAAAAAAAGTTTAATCTTTTTTTCAATTTTTGTTTGGATATACGAAAATAGAAATTATATTTGCACCCGCTTAACGGCATGGTGCCTTAGCTCAGTTGGTAGAGCAATGGACTGAAAATCCATGTGTCCCTGGTTCGATTCCTGGAGGCACCACTTTAAAAACCCGATCAGAAATGTTCGGGTTTTTTCTTTTCTTTACCCTATGCAACAGCACTTTATCTATTTTCTTTACAGTAAATCTATTGATAGATTCTATATTGGAGAAACTTCTAATCTTAAAAATAGGTTAATTCTACACCAAAAACAGCATTACAAAGGCAGCTTCACTAAAAGTGCTAAAGATTGGGAAATTGTATTCTCAAAAAAATGCGACTCTAAACAAGATGCTCTTTTTCTTGAAAAATTTATTAAAAGAATGAAAAGCAAAAAGTTTATTTTAAAAGTGATTAAAAATCCTGAAATTTTAGACGATATATTAAACAATAAATAGCCCCTGGTTCTCCCGAAGCGTCGGGACTGGAGGCACCACTTTAAAAACCCGATCAGAAATGTTCGGGTTTTTTCTTTTCTTTACCCTATGCAACAGCTCTTTATCTATTTTCTTTACAGTAAATCTATTGATAGATTCTATATTGGAGAAACTTCTAAGCTTAAAAATAGGTTAAAAAATACACTGCCCCTTTATTTTTTTCTTAAACCAAGCATTATTTTATTTTTTAATGGTTTTATAACAATAGACAAAAACTTATCTTTACCTAAAATACGTTTACTTGTGATAAAAAAACCTACATTATACATTGTTCTTTTTTTACTGATATCATTTTTAGGATCTGCACAACCAACAATAAAAAAACTACTTAAAAAAAATAACACAGAGAGTGTCACATACATTTCTGTAGACTCACTTTTAACTAAAAAAAATGTAGTTTTATTAGATACAAGAGAAGAAATTGAATTTAATATTAGTCATATTAAAAATGCAATTTGTGTTGGCTATGATTTTTTTGACATCAACAAAGTAACATCTGAAATACAAAATAAAGACACCGAGATTATAGTATATTGCTCTATTGGCATACGCTCTGAAGATATTGGAGAAAAACTAATTGCAGCTGGCTATACCAATGTAAAAAACCTATACGGAGGTATTTTTATGTGGAAAAACAACAATAATCCCATTTACAACAATAACAACTCGATAACAAATAAATTACATACACACAGTAAGTATTGGTCTAAATTAGTGACCAATGCCGAGAAAATTTATTAATTATATTTTGAACAAATTGAATAAAAACTTACTGTTAATTTTTACAAGAAACCCAGAACTAGGAAAATGCAAAACACGTTTAGCAGCTAAAACCGGAGACAAAATTGCTTTAGATATTTACAAATTTTTATTGAACCACACTATTGCTATTACTCAAAATTTAAATGCAGACAAACAAGTACACTACTCTGTAGCCATTAGAGATAATGACATTTGGAGCAATAATATTTATCATAAAAAATTACAAAATGGTAACGATCTTGGTAGCCGTATGATGAATGCTTTTAAGCAAGGTTTTGCAGATGGTTACAAAAATATTATTATTATTGGAAGCGATTTATTTGATATAACCACAACAGATATAGAAAATGCTTTTGACCATTTACTTAAAAATGATTTTGTTATAGGCCCAGCAACTGATGGCGGTTATTATTTATTAGGAATGAAAAAACTTAATAGTTCGGTTTTTAAAAATAAAGATTGGGGAACCAATACTGTGCTTAAAGACACACTAAATAACTTAAAAGACGAAAAAATAAAGTTACTTGAAGCAAAAAACGATGTTGATTATTATGAAGATATAAAAGACATTGATGCTTTTAAACCTTTTTTAAAAAACATAAAAAATGATTAAACAAGAAATTGAAGATTCTGTAGCGTATTTACAAAATAAAGGCTTTAACGCTCCCGAAATTGGAATAGTTTTAGGTACTGGATTAGGAAATTTAGCAAATGAAATAGAAAATCCTATTGAGGCACATTACAATCATATTCCTTTTTTTCCTTTAGCAACTGTAGAATTTCACTCAGGAAAATTAATTTATGGCACACTAGAAGGTAAAACAGTTGTTGTTATGCAAGGGCGTTTTCATATGTATGAGGGTTATGACCTGCAAGATGTTACCTATCCAATACGCGTAATGCACAAGCTTGGTATAAAAAAATTATTTATTTCTAATGCTGCCGGAGCTATTAACCTAAACTTTAAAAAAGGAGACATAATGTTATTAGAAGATCACATAAATCTTTTAGGGGGTTCTCCGCTAGCTTTTAAAGGTGTTTCTCAATTTGGTGAGCGTTTTGTTGATATGGGAAACCCGTATGACACTGAAATGAGCAACGCTATAAAAAACATTGCTAAAAAAGAGAATATAACTATGCACTCTGGTGTTTACGCAGCTGTACTAGGACCTCAACTAGAAACTAAAGCAGAATACAGAATGCTAAAAATTATTGGTGCAGATGCCGTAGGTATGAGTACAGTACCAGAAGTAATTGTGGCAAACCACTTAAAATTACCTATAGTAGCCGTTTCTGTCTTAACAGATGAGTGCGACCCAGATAATTTAGAGACTGCAGACATTAAAGAAATCATTAAAATAGCAAGTGAAACTGAGCCTAAAATGATTAAGCTTTTTAGAGAATTACTTAAAACGTTGTAAGTTTTAAAACCTAAAAAAGACAAATTAAAAAAATACCTTTTAACATGGCTTATAAAATATCTGCAGTAGCAATACTTTTAACACTAGTTGGTTTCTTTTATTTTGGCTCAACTCCAAAAATTACTGAAAAAGCTTTTAACAAAGTTCCTAGTCACCAAAAGTGGAATGCTTTATTACAAAAAAATGTAAATACTAACGGAGACGTTAATTACAAAGCTTTTGTAAAAAACAAAGCAGAATTAGAGGCCTATCTTAAACTATTGCAAGATAATTCTCCTGCCAAAAATTGGTCTAAAAACGATAAGCTTGCTTATTATATAAACCTTTATAATGCTGGCACTGTTAAACTAATAGTAGACAACTACCCTGTTAAAAGCATTAAAGACATTAAGTCTCCTTGGGATAAAGAGGTAGTTGCCATTGGCAACAAAATGTATTCTTTAGGATATGTAGAACACAAAGTGTTACGTAAAATGAATGAACCTCGCATACATTTTGCCATTAACTGCGCATCTTACTCTTGCCCTAAATTAGTTAACAAGGCCTTTTTAGCAGATAGTATGGACGCACAGTTAAAAAGTGCGGCTATAGATTTTATTGCTGATAAAAAACGTAATGTTATTACCCCTAATAAAGTAGAATTGTCTGAAATTTTTAAATGGTTTAAGAGTGATTTTACAGAGAACACAACCTTAGTTGGTTTTATAAACAAATACTCTGCAACACAAGTAAAAGATGGTGCCAAGGTTAAGTATATAGATTATAATTGGAGCTTAAATGAAGCAAAGTAAGCTAAGCATTATAATACCCGTTTTAAATGAAGAGGCATCTATTGCTAAATTAATTAAAGAAATTAACACACGTAGCACATTTAAGCAAATAGACGAAATAATAGTAGTAGATGGTGGTAGTACAGATAATACTACCACTATTGCAACTAGTTTAAATGTTACTGTAATTTCTTCAGACAAAGGGCGTGCCAAGCAAATGAATACTGGTGCAAAAGCGGCTAACGGAGATATTCTTTATTTTTTACACGCAGACACTATTCCTCCTTATAATTTTGATTGTAAAATATTAGACTCTATTAGCAAAAACAACTTTGCTGGCAGCTTTAGAATGCAGTTTGACAGTGACAGTTTTTTTCTAAAATTTTTTGCTTGGTTTACTCGTATTAACCATAAAATTTGCAGAGGCGGTGATCAATCTTTATTTATTACCAAGGATTTATTTTTTAAACTAAATGGTTTTAATGAAGAATATATTATTTATGAAGATGGCGAGTTTATAGAGCGTTTATATAAAGCCACAAATTTTAGTGTAATACAAGACAAGGTAACTACATCTGCACGTAAATACCAACAAAAAGGAATGGTAAAATTACAGTATCATTTTGGTGTTATTCACCTTAAAAAAATATTAGGTAAAACTCCGCAAGAATTACACAATTATTACAAAAAAAACATAGCTAATTAGTTGTTTCTAGAATGATCTAACAAAACACCCTCGCTAATCCACTTTGCAAGCGCTTGTCTGTTTTCTGCAACTAATATTCTTTTTTGGTCTTTTTTGTTTTTAATATTTCCTATTTCTATATAAGCCATTGCAGGTATTGTGTTTTTAACCAAATACAATCCGCTCCTATCTAAAAAAGTACCTGTATAATCTCTGTTTGGCTGGTATTCTCTGTATTTAGAGTCAAAAGTTTTATGTATGCTCTCTGCCAACCTTTTTCCGTTACTACTTTTTTCATGATGGTAAAAGAAAACATCAATATTTTGCCCTACACTTCTACTATCTATATGCGTAACAATTAACCTTTGGTATTTACCTTTGTTTTTTATGTACAAATCATTTACCGCATCTACACGTTGTTTTAAACGAGCCACTTGGTTTAAAGGTATTGTTTTATTTGGGTAACAAACCTCATCATAATCTACAGGTAGTATTTTACCATCTCTAATACCATCATTTTCATCTCTAATTATAATATAAACCAACGCTCCGTGAGAAATTAGTTCTCTACCTAAACGTAATGTTATATCATAAGCATACTCGTCTTCAGAAATTAGTTTTTTTCCGTATTTAGTAACAGCACCAGGATCTGGCCCACCGTGCCCAGAAATTAAATAATAAACAGCACCTTTAAGCTTGTTACTTTTGCGTTGTACTGTAGCGTGTTTTTTTCCAAAAATAGGATACCCGTTTACTATGGCTGGCAACTCTTCCTTTCCATCTACTTTTATTAGTCTATCTGGTATAATGTATGTTTTGCCCTCATACAAATGCTTACCGTTTCTTAAATTATCTTTATTTAAAGCAATAAAATCTGAATAATATTTAGACGGACTCATATTAAACTTACGAAGTAAAGTATAAATACCCTCTCCTTTTTGAGCCACAACCGTTTTTTCTTTATCTTGAGAATATAGCTGAACACTACTAAAAACTAGCATTACAACTAAAACAAGTATTTTTTTCAATATCATTTAATGGTCTTTTAAGCAAATATTATCAAAAATACTGCCCAATTCCAAAAACCAGCCCTTTTGAAGCATTTTTTGTTACTCCGTAACCATAATCTATCCTAAAAATGGCATTAAAAATCTTTTTATGAATAAAACGCACACCCAAACCTGGATACACCCTTAAATTATCAGAATTTACAAAGTCTTTTAACTCTCCTCCAGGGTTACGCCATGTACCAGCATCTACAAATGTATTTCCTTGCAATACAAACCAATTTTTATCTATTAATGTATACCTATACTCCGTATTTAAAACTATAGACCCCGTACCTCTATCAATAATATTACCAACACCTCTTAGGTTTATATTATTATCTACAGAAAAAGGCGCAAAAGGTGTTTCATCATTTGTAGCCAAACCAACTCTTAACCTGTTAGCCCAATTGCCACGCTCACCTACTCTTTTGTAATACACAAAATCATTAAAAGCTACCAAAAAATTATCTAACTCTTTTGTAGAGCTATGCACGTACTGAGAGTTTAAAGTACTTTTAAACCCGTCTAAATATTGGTAATGGTATTTTATATTGCTGTATTTATATATAGCCTTGTATGAGAATTTGTTAACATCTAATGCCTGTGGCACATTTTCATTAGTTGCGCCACGTATGTAGTTATATTTTTCTGTAAAAAAATTAATTCCTAAATCTACACTATGTCGCTGGTTAAATTGATACAATCCTAAAACTTCTATAGCTTCATTATGGTACTTATAATCTGCCGTTGTATCATCAAAAAAAATAGGTTCTTGTGTTTTTAAATTGTTATAGCTTACAGCTAAACCTGCATTTGCACTAAATAAATAAGGAGCTCTAAACAACAAGCCATAAGAGTTAAATATATCTTTCTGATAAAAACCACCTATAGTAATATTGCGTCCTGTAAAATTAAACTCTTGCACACCAACCCTAAACGCAAAATCGTCATTAGAAGACGTGTATAAATTAGCAAATGGTATTATGGTAAAATTTTCCTCTACCATATAAACCAAATTATAACTACTACCTACTGTATTCTTGCGTAATTTAAATGAAGCATTTGCTATAGATGGCAACCTTTTTAACTGATTAACTGTTTCTAAAATTGCTGTAGAATCTGTAACAGAGCCAGCAACAATTGGCACCACTTTTTTTAAGAACGATATTTTAGTTTTTTTAGCGCCAATAAAACTAACATCTGCTATAGTTATATTTTGAGAATAAACCATAGTACAAAAAAGCAAACAAAGTAACGAGACTAGTTTTTTCATAGTTTTTTAAGGTGAAAAGCTGGTTTCTGTAAGTAAGTTTACCCAATTATCTTGGCTAACTGCCATTAAAGTAAAACCATAGGTTAGTGATTTATTTAAAGTTGGTGGTTGTTTAGTTGTAATGTTTAGCACTACATTGTCTAGTTTGTAATACCTAAACATTTTGTCATAGGTATATGTGCCCGACAAAAAATTGTTTTCATTGTCTGTTACTACCTGAAAATAAATAGCAGAATCTGTATACATACCGTCTTTCCAAGAAAAAATTGGCATTGTAGATGTACTGTTATCTATAGTTAACGTGTTAATTTTTTCTGTTGGTTTGCTAATGTGTTTTAAATAAATTGGATTACAAATATGCATTTTACCATCCTCAACAAAACTAACTATCACCCATTTTTCTTGAATAGGATTGACTAAAAATCGTTTTATTTTACCATTAAAAACATCTAATATTTCAGGTGTTTTTTCTGTGTAAGACTCAAAATTATTTTTATCTACGTTAATTGATTCTGTCTCAAAATACCTAAAATTAGTAGCGCCCTCTCTAGGATAAAAAAACACATTTACGGTATGTGCTTTATCTGCACTGGCTGCGCATGCAATAACATTATCTATAACAACAGTTTCTTCATCTAAAACTGCTTGCAAAGTAGATAAATTGGTTAGTTTATCTTTAGAACAACCGCAGGTTATCAAAATTAAAAAAAGAAGAAAAAAGTTTAATTTACTTAAATCCATAATATTGTTTTAAAACCAATTCCGCTGGTTTATTTTGCGGTGTAAACCTATTATCATCTTCGCCACCCACATTGTCATGATCTATAAACCATTTCCAAACATAGCCACCAGCAAACCAATCTTCTGTCCAAAACATTTCTAAAATAGCTTTAGTAGCATTAGACTGTGCCTCTAGGTTTACGTTTGTTTTGTTACGGTCTACCAGCCAAGGTTTTTCGCCTGTATAATCCATACTTCTATAACCATATTCTGTAAATAAAATTGGCTTATTTACAGAGCTCGACATTTGTTTTAACGCCTTTTTATGTGGCTGCCATCCTTGTTTTAACTGCGCTACAGTTGGATGCTTTTCTTTAGACAGCGGAAAATATGCATCTACACCTACATAGTCTAATTTACTCCAAAATGGCACTTTAGGATACTCATCCCAATTGGCTGCATAGGTTAATTTACCTTTATATACTTTTTTTACCTCTACAATAAGCTTGCTCCAAAACTCTGGCCTTTGTAGTACAAATTTTTCTAGCTCGGTACCAATGCAAAAAACATCTACATTAACCTCTTGTGCCAGCGTAGCATAGGTAAGTATAAAGTTTAAATAAGATTTTTCTAACGTTAGCCAATGTTCTTCAGAATCCATTTCTAAAGTACCAGTAAATTTTCCGTCCCTAATCCATATTTGCGGTTTTAACATTACACCTATTCCGTTTTTATGCAGAATATCTGTGTAATGTTTTATACCATCTTTACGCTCTCCAAACCACTGCCTATCCGAATTAAAAATTAACTGCGAATCATTAATATCTCTTATAAAACCAAATGGCATAACAGATGCCGCATTGGCGTTTATAGTTAATATAGGAGTAATATTTTTTTGTGTTACCTTATCTCTAGAAGACACAAAACTTACTCCGTTTATTTTTTTTGAAACCTGACTATTGCAAGAAAACTGCAAACAACATAATAATAGTAGACCAATTTTTTTCACAAACCATATTTTTAAGTCTCCTAAATTACACTATTTAATTTTAGACTTAAAAAATTGCTCTTAAACCCAAGTTAAATGTTTCTCCTAAGCCTGTATTATCTCCTCCAACAAAATTTGTGTACAACAACTCTAAGTTTAGCGCATTTGTTAGCTGGTATTTTGTACCTCCACCTAATGCTGTGTAATTCTGACTAAAATTGTTTCCTAAGTCTAAACGTTGTGAGTGCTGTGCTAATGCCAATACTGTAAACTTACTAGTAGGAAAATAACTTAAAAAAACACCCGGAGTTAACCCTAAACTGTTATTTGCAAAACTTTTTTCTTTGTCGCCAAAATTAAGCTCTGTATTTAACTCTGTAAATAGTTGCCACTTATCTCCTGGAAAAGTATAATCATAAAAAAATCTGTTTTGCCAAATAAATCCGTTTTGATCTAGAAAAACACCATTCTCAGTTTCGTTATCTACTAAAGGTATATACAAAGAACTCTGAATAGAAAAATTACCAACAGACTCAAAAGGCACAAACTTTACAGATGGGGCAAATGATGTTAAACCAGCTCTAGCAACCCCGTCTTTATTCTTAAATTTTAAAGCATCTAAAGTTTTGGTTCCACCAATTGTATTAGAGCGTATTTTTAATATTACACCTAAATTCCATCTATTATTTTCTCCTACCCCTGTATATCCTTCTAAGGTAGATGTAAAAAAGGTTTGCCTAGGCTGTTCACCACTTGTAAATGTACTTTTAGTTTCTGTATAAATATTATTAAACCATTTAATATCAAACTTACCCTTACCTATTAATTTAGATGGTGTGTATTGTTGTATATTACTCTTTTGCACATCATCATTTTCCTGAGAATACCCTGCAAATACTGTTAGTAATCCTAATGCTAGGGCTATTTTTTTAATTTTTTTCATATTTTTAGTTGTTGATTGTTGTTTTACTTATTTGTTTTTATTGCCTGTTTAATGTCCAATCGTATGGGTAAAAAGATACTTTTGCTTTAGCGTTTATCTTTTCCTTTCTGTATAGGTTTACAAAGTCTATTAACGATTTACCGCCCTGTGTAAAATCTCCCTTATACCATTCAAAAATTTGAGAAAGCTTAACTTTATTTTTATTTACCATTATAAAATTTGGATTATTAATAGCTATCTCAGTTTGCTTCTGCAACTGGTCTTCTAACATACTTGGTATATACGCTTTATTAATAATTGGTGGGCAACCAAGTCCTGCGCAAACCAATACAAAATGGAAACGTGCTTCTTTAGGAAAAACAGCGCGTAACATTTTATGCTCCATATCATTTAACGTAAGTTCCTTACCGGCTACATTGTGCTTTATTTTATCAAAAAAACCAGCCTTATCTAACGGGGTTTTTAACGGATAATTTTCTACCACATTTTTTATAACACTAATATTGTATGCATTAATCCAAAATGCTTGATAGTTTTTAACGTTATCTTCGGTAACATTGGTTGTTTTTAATAAAGCCACCAGCTCATTTAAATGTTTTGGTTGTTTTTTTATTTCTTGGTAAGCTACCTTACCGTTGCTCACATAAGAATTAAAAAAAGTATTAGCTTTAGTAAAAAAGATTTCTGTAGCTTGTGCCTGTACCGTGGTAATACCAAAAAGAAACAGTATTACGGTTGCTTTTGTTATAGTTTTCATAATTTTTGGTGTTATTTAATAGGTGTGTCGACATTTAATATTAAAACCTACACAGCGCTATTAAATTAATTTTAAGCAAAGTAACTTGTTAAGTATCACATTTTGATAACAAAAGAAAATCAAGTTTATTCTTATTTAGAAACCATATAAATAGATACCCAACAGTTAAGTTTAGCTCTTATACACCGACAGAAACTTTAATATTTTTAAAATCTATGGAACACATTGTTATTATTGGTAATGGTATTGCAGGCGTAACTGCTGCAAGGCATATTAGAAAATTATCCGACAAAAAAATTACGATCATTTCTGCAGAATCTGAGTATTTCTTTTCTAGAACTGCGCTTATGTATGTATATATGGGTCATATGAAGTTTGAACATACACAGCCTTATGAAAACTGGTTTTGGAAAAAAAACAGAATAGATCTTGTAAACGGATATGTTAACAATGTAGACCACGCTAACAAAAAGGTAGATTTAGAAAATTCATCTATCTCTTATGATAAGTTAATTATTGCAACCGGTTCTAAACCTAACAAATTTGGTTGGCCAGGACAAGACTTAAAAGGTGTGCAAGGTTTATACTCTAAACAAGATTTAGAACAGCTACAAAAAAATGCTCCGGATAATAAAACGTGTAAAAGAGCTGTAATAGTTGGTGGCGGATTAATTGGTATAGAAATGGCAGAAATGCTGCGCACACGTAAAATTCCGGTTACCTTTTTAGTTAGAGAAACTAGTTTTTGGAATGGCGTTTTACCAAAAGGAGAATCTGAACTTATTAACGAACATATTTTAGACCATCATATAGATTTACGCCTAAACACCAATTTAGTAGAAATTATTGCCGATGAAAACGGACGTGCTAAAGCTATTACTACAGACAAAGGAGAAACTATAGAGTGTACTGTTGTTGGTTTAACAGCAGGTGTATCTCCTAATGTAGATTTTTTAAAAGAATCTGGTATAGAATTAGGTCGCGGTGTAAAAGTTAATCGTTATTTAGAAACAAACATTAAAGATATTTATGCCATTGGAGATTGTGCAGAACAACACAAGGGCATAGGAAACAGAAGACCTATTGAAGCTGTTTGGTATACCGGAAGAATGATGGGCGAAACACTTGCGCAAACTATTTGTGGCAACAGAATAGAATACAAACCCGGACACTGGTTTAATTCTGCAAAGTTTTTAGATGTAGAATACCAAACATACGGCTGGGTTTTTAGCGAGCGTAATAAGCAAGATTATGAAGCGCATTTTCATTGGAGACACGCTACAGAAAATATTTGCATTACAGTTGCCTACCATAAAGACACAAAGGAATTTTTAGGTATAAATACATTTGGCATACGTATGCGTCACGAGGTTTTTAACAAATGGCTTACTCAAAAAAAGGATATAGAATTTGTGCTTCAACATTTAAAAGATGCCAATTTTGACCCAGAGTTTTACAAACAGTATGAAGCTGAAATTATAGCAAAGTACAATGCTGAATTCAACTCAAATTTATCAGCAAAAAAGAAAAGTTTAAAAAGAATATTCAACATAGCTTAAATTATAAAAAAATGAAAACAATTAAATATTTAGGCCTTGTTATCTTTTTAATAGGATTAGGCATTTTTACTGTAACTCCGTTTTTAGGAAATTTTAAACTAGACCAAAAAGGTTTTGATGAGCTAATTAGTAGCCAACGCATTAAAAGTGAACTATTAATTGAAGATCTTAGCACCAAATTAATAGACAAAGATTTTTCTAGTGCTACATTTTTAGCTCCTGTACTTAACAATGCTATTGACAAAGCAAATGCCACGCACATAAAAAATAAAGAATGGGGTAAAAAAGTATACGCAAGCGGAGACAATATGGCCGCAGCAATTCGTAAATCATCTAGCTATGGTTTTATACCAGAAAACAAAGGTACAATGTGGTTTTTAACCTTTGGACTTGGTATTATTGGCGCTCTAATGTTTATACTACCTAATGTAGTTTTACTAGGCAAAAAAGGAATAAAAAATGATGGTATTTATTTAAAAAGCGCTACAAACCGCGGACTTATTGCTTGGTTGGTCTTCTTCTTTTTAGTAAGTTTTTACATTATACTATATTTTTATTCTGAGTACGCAGTAAACTGGACATTTTTAGTAGACCCTATTAGTGAAGCCCTTAGCGGAAATGCTGCAGGACATTGGTTTGTGTATGGTTTTATGTATTGTGTGGTTATGACAGTTATGGCTGTACGTATGTACATAAAATACAGACATAATATGTACCAAATATTCCGCACAACATCTGTATTATTTTTTCAAATAGTATTTGCATTCTTAATACCAGAAATTATGGTGCGCTTGCAAATGCCTTATTACGACTTTAAAAATGCATTTCCGTTAGATTATGATTTCTTTTTTCAATGGAATTTAAAAGATCTTATTGCTAACGGTGGTATTGGTATTTTTATTCTTGTATGGGGTATTGCGTTAACCTTAGTAATTGTACCTATTATGGTTTATTTCTTTGGTAAAAGATGGTATTGCTCTTGGGTATGTGGTTGTGGTGGTTTAGCAGAAACATTAGGAGACCCATACAGGCAACACTCTAGTAAATCTTTATTTTCTTGGAAAGTAGAGCGCTGGTTAATACACGGCGTATTGGTTTTTGCTGTTGGTATGACGCTTATGACACTTTATAGCTTTTTTAGCGAATCTAGTACTGTTTTAGGCATAAAAACACAAAGTGTACAAAATGTATACAGCCTTTTAATAGGAGCTATTTTTGCCGGTGTTATTGGCACTGGTTTTTACCCAATTTTTGGCAACAGAGTTTGGTGTAGGTTTGGTTGCCCATTAGCTGCATATTTAGGCTTTGTACAACGTTTTAAATCTAGATTTAGAATTACAACTAATGGTGGACAATGTATTTCTTGTGGTAACTGTTCTACATATTGTGAGCAAGGTATAGATGTACGCGCATATGCACAAAAAGGAGAAAATATTGTACGCTCTAGCTGTGTTGGTTGTGGTGTGTGTTCTGCTGTTTGTCCACGTGGTGTTTTAAAACTAGAAAACGGACCAGAAGAAGGCCGTATTAACCCAACTGAAGTTTTATTGGGTAATGATGTAGATTTAATGGAATTAGTAAATAAAAAATAAATGATGCATTTACGTTTACTTCTTATTTCTATTGCATTATTTATTAGTGCAAACAATACAGACTCTAAAGAATATAGCAAACAGTATTATGCCTCTGGTGTTTTAAAAGCAGAAGGCTGGCTTAAAAATGGAAGTAAAAATGGCTTTTGGAAATTTTACAATGAGAATAAAACTTTAGCTAAACAAGGACATTATACCAATAATAAAAAAGAAAACTATTGGTACATTTACAGCGCCAATGGCAAAATAGAAAAAGAAGGCCATTATAAAAATAATAGCAAAACAGGTTGGTGGTTATTTTATACCAGTGATGGAAAAATAAATCACAAATGCCAATTAGACCACGATGTAAAAAATGGCTACTGTCTTAAATATAAAAATGAAAAGCTCTCATCTGCTGAAAAATATAAAAATGGCAAAAAAATTAAAGAATGGTTTAGTTTTGCAGGTTTTAAAAAGGAAAACAATTTATCCGATTTAAGGTAATGACAAAAATAAACGTAATTATTCCGGCTTATAATGAAGCTAATTCTATAGGCAAGGTTATAAAAGATATACCATCAATTGTTTCCGAAATTATTGTTGTAAATAATAACTCTACAGATAATACAGTTGGCAATGCAGAAAAAGCAGGAGCTACTGTGCTTACTGAAAACAGAAAAGGATATGGTTATGCCTGTTTAAAAGGTATGGATTACATTGCTGAAAAATCCAACAAACCAGATATTATCGTATTTCTAGACGGAGATTACTCTGACTATCCAGAGGAATTAACAAAAATTGTTGCGCCAATTATGCAAAACAAAGTAGACTTTGTTGTAGGTGCCAGAACAAAAAAAGGAAGAGAAAAAGGTAGTATGACGCCCCAACAAGTGTTTGGAAACTGGCTCGCAACGGTATTAATGAAAATTTTTTTTAATGCTAAGTTTACAGACCTAGGCCCTTTTAGAGCAATTAAGTACAAAACGCTCCTAAACCTAGATATGCAAGACAAAACCTATGGTTGGACTGTTGAAATGCAACTTAAAATTCTAAAGAAAAAGTTAAAATATTTAGAGGTTCCTGTACGTTATAAAAAAAGAATTGGCGTATCAAAGGTCTCAGGCACAGTAAAAGGTACTATATTTGCCGGTGTAAAGATCCTTGGTTGGATATTTAAATACAGTTTTAAGTAAATATGGAAATTGCAATTACATACATAATTATAGGTATATACAGTTTAGCTTTATTGTTAATATTTTTCTACAGTTTAGCTCAACTTAACTTACTTGTTAATTATTTAGGGTACAGAAGAAGAAATAAAGAAGCTCCTAAATACAATCTTTTAGATGCTAAAGAAGTACCTTATGTAACCATACAACTTCCTATTTACAATGAAGAATATGTTGTAGAAAGACTTTTAGAAAACATTGCTAAAATAGAATACCCTAGCAACAAATTAGAAATTCAGGTTTTAGATGACTCTACAGATGACTCTGTTATAGAAACAGAAAGACAAATAAAGGCCTTACAAGAAACTGGCTTAGACATACAACACATTAGAAGAACTAACAGACAAGGATACAAAGCCGGTGCTTTAAAAGAAGGGTTAACATCTGCAAAAGGAGATTTTATTGCCATTTTTGATGCCGATTTTCTACCAGACTCAGACTGGTTAAAGAAAACCGTTATTTACTTTAAAGATGAAGAAATAGGTGTTGTACAAACTAGATGGGGACATATTAACAGAGATTATTCTGTTTTAACAAGAATACAAGCCTTTGCTTTAGATGCACACTTTACATTAGAACAAGTTGGCCGTAATGCAAAAGGACACTTTATAAACTTTAATGGTACGGCTGGTATCTGGCGAAAAACTTGCATTATTGATGCTGGTAACTGGGAAGGTGATACATTAACTGAAGATTTAGATTTAAGCTACCGTGCGCAGTTAAAAAACTGGAAATTTAAATACTTAGAAGATGTAGAAACACCTGCAGAATTACCTGTTGTTATTTCTGCTGCTCGTTCTCAACAATTTAGATGGAACAAAGGTGGTGCAGAAAACTTTAGAAAATCTGTAGTTAGCGTTGTTACGGCTAAAAACATCTCTTTTAAAACTAAGTTTCACGGTGTAATGCACTTGCTAAACAGCTCAATGTTTTTATGTGTGTTTTTGGTTGCTCTTTTAAGTATACCAATGCTTTATATTAAAAACAGAAACGAATCTTTAGGTTGGGTTTTTGAAGTAACAAGCTTTTTTATTTTAAGTACAGTTATACTATTTGTTTGCTACTGGTTTACATTTAAAAGTATACAAGGCAGCAGTTTTAGTAAGTTTATAGACTATGTAAGACTCTTTTTTACATTCTTTTCTGTAGCTCTTGGTTTTTCTTTACACAACACACTTGCTGTTTTAGAAGGTCACAGAGGTAAAAGAAGTGAATTTGTACGTACTCCAAAATTTAATATAAATAATATTTCTGATAGCTGGAAAGGAAATAAATACCTTACTAAAAAGCTATCTCCTAATATGATATTGGAATTTGGCCTAATGTTATATTTCTTGTTTGGTATGTACTCTGCAATTCCCTTAAACGATTTTGGATTGTTTCCGTTCCATTTTATGCTATTTTTAGGCTTTGGATACGTTTTCTTTAACTCGCTTACAGCTAAAGTATAAATTAGCACACAGCTAACACTGTATTTTCAATTTACATTTATACTAACTTTTTGTTAGGACACGCTAGTTTTTGTGACTATTGTTTTTATACATCATATTTCTAACACCAATAATTAGAAAAAAAGAATTGTATAATTTTTAGTACTTTAGAGCAGTTAATGTAAATTATAATTTTTGTAATGCAAGTAAAAATTTTATCATATTATAGGTTACACAAAATACCTATATTATTAGCACTTGCAAGCATACTTTTTTACTACACCTTTGCTTACCATTTGGTACGCACAGATTTTGTTAAGCTTATTACTTTAGCCACTGCTCTATTTTTTATATGCTATAAACTTATACAGTTTGAAAAATGGAACTTTAAATTTTTACTTACTGCTGGTATACTATTTAGACTTGTTTTTTTATGTGTAGAGCCAATGCTCTCGCAGGATTTTAATAGGTTTATTTGGGACGGAGAATTGGTTTTACAAGGGTTAAACCCATACCTACAAACACCAGATACTATTGTAGAACTAGGCAAAATTAGTATCAATAATGCTGCTCACTTATACGCTAGTATGGGAGAAATTAGCGCAAAGAACTTTAGCAACTACCCTCCTTTAAATCAGCTTATATTTGCTTTAGCTGCATTTTTCTCTGGCAAAAGTATGGTTGGTGGCATTATTACAATGCGCATAATTATACTCCTAGCAGATATTGGTGTTGTATACTTTGGCAGAAAATTATTAACACACCTTAATTTATCATCACACCTAGTCTTTTGGTATTTTTTAAATCCTTTAGTTGTTATAGAATTAACTGGAAACCTTCATTTTGAAGGTGTAATGCTTTTCTTTTTTATTTGGAGTATGTATTTACTTTCTCAAAAAAAATACCTGCTTGCAGCTCCAATATTAGCATTATCTATAGCAGTAAAACTGGTTCCGCTTATGTTTTTACCTCTATTTATTAGACATTTAGGCATAAAAAAGGCTGTTCCTTTTTACGTAATTATAGGCACCACTATTCTAGTTCTCTTATTCCCTTTTTATTCACCAGAATTTATAAATAATTACGCTACTACAATAGGACTTTGGTTTAATAATTTTGAATTTAACGCTAGCATTTACAACATAATTAAAAAGGTAGCAGAAGCTAATGGTAGTAGAGATTGGGAAACCATAAAAGCATTTGGCAAAATATCTCCTTATGTAACTATTGCTATGGTATTACTTTTCTCTTTTTTAAGAAACAACAAAACCATTACCAACTTATTTACCAGTATGTTATGGGTTTTAACCATTTATTATTTTATATCTACAACCATACATCCTTGGTACATTATTTTTTTAGTTTTATTAAGTATTTTTACCAAGTTTAGATATGCTATTTTATGGTCTGCCGCTGTTTTTTTAAGTTATTGGGCATATTCAAATCCGGACTTTAAAGAGCATTTAGGAATTTTAACTATTGAGTATATTGCAATTTTTAGCTTTATTATTTACGAAATACTTAGACTAAAAAGGCAAAACCTACTATATCCAAAAAAGAAACTTCTAAATTAGGCTAGCTCAATATAATTTGTACATTTGACCCTGTAATGAGCAACAACACAAACATATTATTTTTTAGCGGGGTTTCTACACCCTTAGCTACGCTTGTTCCTACACGCCGCCGCCCGTAAGGGTATTACTTCTATTTTGGAATTAGGTGAGTCCAATTCCGTTTTTCAAGACATAAAATTTTACAATACTAACATTAAAGCAACATTCAATGAGAATTGTAATTGCTAATGCATCGCATATAAAATATGCGCAAATAATTTCTGATACAATAACAGAATCTGCTAAAGTACGCGGTACTGGTATTGCCAAACGTACGCCAGAATATATTTTAAAAAGGCTACAAAATGGTAATGCTGTTATTGCTTTAGACGGAGAAAAATTTGCAGGATTTTGCTATATAGAGGTTTGGGGACATAATAAATTTGTTGCCAATTCTGGACTTATTGTTCATCCTGATTTTAGAAATCTAGGACTTGCAAAAAAAATAAAAGAGCGAATTTTTAAACTCTCCAGAGAAAAATTTCCTGATGCAAAAATATTTGGTATTACTACAGGTTTAGCTGTTATGAAAATGAACTACGAACTTGGTTACAAGCCTGTTACTTTTTCTGAACTTACAGATGACCCTGAATTTTGGAAAGGCTGCCAAACTTGTAAAAATTTTGATGTATTAACCAGAACAGAACAAAAAATGTGTCTTTGTACAGGGATGTTATATGATCCTGCTGCAAAGCAAAAAGCTACCCAAAAAAAAGAGGTAGATGGTAAAGTATTTAAAAGATTAAAAAGTATAAAAGAGCAATTGTTCTTAAAAAAGAAAAATAAAGATGAGTAAATTAGTTTTAGCATATAGTGGTGGATTAGATACGTCTTACTGCGCAAAATATTTATCAAAAGACAAAGGTTTTGAAGTACACGCTGTTAGTGTAAATACTGGCGGTTTTACTAAACAAGAAATTTCTAACATTAAAAAGAAAGCCATAGAATTAGGCGCAAGCAGCTATACTTCTATAGATGCTGTGCAGACTTTTTACACTAAAGTTGTAAAATATTTAATTTTTGGTAATGTTTTAAAAAACAACACATACCCATTGTCTGTTAGTGCAGAGCGTATTGTACAAGCTATAGAAATTGTAAATCACGCTAAAAAAATAGGCGCAAAATATATTGCTCACGGTAGTACTGGCGCTGGTAATGACCAAGTTAGGTTTGATATGATTTTTCAGATCATTGCACCAGAAATAGAAATTATTACTCCTATTAGAGACAATCAATTATCTAGAGAAGTAGAAATTGCATATTTAAAAGAAAATGGTGTTGACTATCCTTGGGAAAAAGCCAAATACTCTATTAACAAAGGGCTTTGGGGAACTTCTGTTGGCGGTGATGAAACACTTACGTCACATTCTCCGCTACCAGACACCGCATACCCTAGTCAGCTTGAAGAAAGAAACCCTTTAGATGTAAAACTAACCTTTACAAAAGGAGAACTTACTGCAATTAATGATGAACAAGGTAAACCAATTAACAATATCACTAAGTTAAATGATGTTGCTTCTAAATTTGCTATTGGTAGAGACATACACGTTGGCGATACAATTATTGGTATTAAAGGTAGAGTTGGTTTTGAGGCTGCTGCATCATTACTAATTATAAAAGCACACCATTTACTAGAAAAACATACGCTTACAAAATGGCAACAATACCAAAAAGAACAACAAGGTAATTTTTATGGTATGTTATTGCATGAGGGCAATTATTTAGATGAAGTAATGCGTAACATTGAGGCTTTTCTTAAAGACACGCAAAAAAATGTCTCTGGAGATGTATTTGTTACACTACATCCGTACAGGTTTGAGCTTAATGGTATAGCATCTAAACACGACCTTATGAACGCTTCTTTTGGTAGTTACGGTGAAATGAATAAAGGATGGACTGCTGACGATGCTAAAGGATTTATTAAAATTTTATCTAACTCTGGTAAAATATACAATCACGTAAATAAAAATTAAAATAGGATGATTAACATAGGTATTATTGGTGGTTCTGGGTATACAGGTGGCGAGTTAATAAGGTTACTTTTAAATCACCCTAAAGCAAACATAAATTTTATTTACAGTACTACTAGAGCTGGTAAAGATATTACAACAGCACATCCAGATTTATTAGGACAAACAGATCTTAAGTTTACTGGTGATGTAAATTTAAATGTAGACCTTGTTTTTTTATGCTTGGGACACGGCAACTCTACCACTTTTTTAACACAGAATTCATTTTCAAGTAACACTAAAATTATAGATTTAAGTAATGATTTTAGATTACATAATGATGCTATTCTAAACAAAAAAGAATTTATTTACGGTTTACCAGAAACCAATAAGAACAAAATAAAAACAGCTAATTACATAGCTAATCCAGGTTGTTTTGCAACAGCAATTCAGCTTGCATTACTACCATTAGCAAAAGCAAATATTTTACACAATAGCGTGCATATAAATGCTGTAACTGGTAGTACTGGTGCTGGTGTAAAACCAAGTGACTCTACCCATTTTAGTTGGCGAAATAATAATGTTTCTTGGTACAAACCATTTACACACCAACATTTAGGTGAAATTGGTGAAAGTTTAATGAGCTACAACTATGAAATTGGAGAGTTACTGTTTCTTCCGCAAAGAGGAAACTTTGCCAGAGGCATTTTTGCAACTGCTTACACCAAATACAAAGGTAGTATAGAAGATGCTTATGAGCTATACACTAATTTTTATGCTGATGCGAAATTTACAAATGTTTCTAATACAGAAATTCATTTAAAACAAGTAGTAAACACCAACCAATGCCATTTGCACTTACACTTACATAATGGCAATTTATTAGTTACATCTGCTATAGATAATTTACTAAAAGGTGCATCTGGGCAAGCGGTACAGAATATGAATTTAATGTACGGTTTTAATGAAGATGAAGGTTTAAAACTAAAAGCATCCGCATTTTAACATCAATCTAAAAAAATAAAAAAACCAACTATGAAACTAGCTATTATAGGTGCCGGAAACTTAGGATTATCTATTGCAAAAGGTATTTTAAACTCTAATGGAGCAACAACAATGTACTTAACAAAAAGAAGTACAGAAAGTATTGAAGAGTATAAAACTTATGGCAACGTAACTGTTACTGCAGACAATAGAGAGGCAGTAAAAAATTCTGATGTCCTAATTTTTGCTGTACAACCCAATCATTTTGAAGCTATTTTAAATGATGTTAAAGACTTGCTTACAGAAAAGCATATTGTAATATCAACCATAACTGGTTTTAGCATTAAAAAAATTGAAGCTGTACTAGGTAAAGACACCTATATTATTAGAAGTATGCCAAACACAGCTATTTCTGTAGGGCAATCTATGACCTGCGTTTGTAGCAACGAAATGGGAAAAAAAAGAATAGAACTGGCTAAGGCCATTTTTAATAGAATGGGACATTCGTTAGAAATTCCTGAAAGTCAAATGCAAGCTGCAACTGTTATATGCGCAAGCGGAATAGCTTTTTGGATGCGACTAATACGCGCTACTACACAAGGAGCAATACAACTAGGTTTTGATGCTAAAGAAGCACAAGAATTGGCAATGCATACGTGTAACGGTGCCGCTAGTTTATTAATAGAATCTGGCAATCATCCAGAGCAAGAAATAGATCGTGTAACAACGCCTATGGGCTGTACTATTAAAGGTTTAAATGAGATGGAGCACCAAGGATTAAGTTCTTCTTTAATTAGAGGAATTGTAGCTTCGTTTGATAAAATAAGTGAGTTTAAAGTAAAAAATTAAGTATGAATTTATTTGATGTATACCCTTTATATAATGTTACTCCTGTTTCTGCAAAAGGTAGCCAGGTAATAGATGATAAAGTTCAAGAATATTTAGATTTTTATGGTGGCCATGCAGTAATTTCTATAGGACATTCTCACCCGCATTACGTACGCAGAATTAAAGAGCAATTAGATAAAATTGCCTTTTATAGCAATGCTGTACAAAACCCATTACAAGGTGAGTTAGCAGAGAAATTAGTGCAACTGTCTAACTGTACAGACTACAATTTGTTTTTATGTAACTCTGGTGCAGAAGCCAATGAAAATGCATTAAAATTAGCATCATTCTACACCAACAAATCTAGAGTTATTGCTTTTAATAACGGATTTCACGGCAGAACATCTGCTGCTGTAGCTGCTACAGATAATACTGCAATAAATGCGCCTATAAACAAACAACAAAAAGTAACTTTTTTAGCCTTTAATGATATAGAAGCTTTTACTATTGAAATTGAAAAAGATGATGTATGTGCGGTTATTTTAGAGGCTGTACAAGGTGTTGGTGGTTTAGACGAGCCTACTACAGAGTTTTACCAAAAAATAGAAGCTTTATGTAAAAAACACAATGTTGTTTTAATTGCAGATGAAGTACAATCTGGCTACGGAAGAACAGGTGAGTTTTTTGCTTATCAGCACCATAACATAAAACCAGATATTGTAACAATTGCCAAAGGTATGGGCAATGGTTTTCCGGTTGGTGGTGTTCTAATACAAGAAAAAATTAAAGCCTCTTACGGTATGTTAGGTACTACTTTTGGAGGCAACCATTTGGCTTGCGTGGCTTGCTTAGCTGTTTTAGAAGTTATAGAACAGGAAGATTTGATACGCAATGCTGCTAAAATGAATTCTTACTTTTTGCAAAAAGCTGCTACCATACCACAAATTAAAAAAGTAAAAGGTCGCGGGTTAATGCTAGGACTTCAGTTTGATTTTGAAGTTGGAGAACTTAGAAAAAAATTAATATACAATCAGTTTGTATTTACAGGCGGTGCTAAAGACAAAACACTATTACGTATTTTACCTGCACTAAACATAACAACAGCTTTAATAGATGTATTTTTTGATGCCTTACAAGCAGAGTTAAAAGAATTATAATGAAAAATTACGTATCCATAACAAACATAGATTCACTACCCAATTGGGTTGATGAAGCCCTAGAAATAAAGAAAAATCCGAAGAAATATAAAAACTTAGGAGAAGATAAAACCATTGTATTATTATTTTTTAATAACAGCTTAAGAACACGGCTAAGCACACAAAAAGCAGCCCAAAACTTAGGTATGGAAGTTATTGTTATGAATTTTGGTTCTGAAGGTTGGACACTAGAATTTACAGATGGCACTGTTATGGACCAAGGCAAATCTGAACACGTAAAAGAAGCTGCACAAGTGGTTTCTCAGTACTGTGATGTTATTGGTATTAGAGCCTTTGCCAATTTACAAGATAAAGAAGAAGACGAGGCAGAGTTGGTTATTAACGGATTTATAAAACACGCTACGGTTCCTATTTTAAATATGGAAAGTTCTGTAGGACACCCGTTACAAGCATTGGCAGATGCTATTACTTTGGCAGAAAACAACACAAAACCTAAACCTAAAGTTGTACTTTCTTGGGCTCCACATCCTAAGGCTTTACCACATGCGGTGGCAAATTCTTTTATAGAAATGATGCATTTGCAAGATGCTGACTTTGTAATTACACACCCAAAAGGATACGAGTTAAATACTAATATTACAAAAGGTGCTACTATAGAATATGACCAAGAAAAGGCGTTAGAAAATGCCGATTTTGTGTACGTTAAAAACTGGAGTAGTTACCAAAATTACGGTCAGGTTTTAAATCAAGATAAAAACTGGACAATTACTTTAAAAAAATTAGGAGCTGCTAAATTTATGCACTGCTTACCTGTACGTAGAAATGTAATTGTAGAAGATGCTGTTTTAGACAGCAACCAATCTTTAGTAATAGAACAAGCCAACAACAGAACTTTTGCTGCACAAATAGCATTAAAAAAAATATTAGAAAACCAATAACTATGGCACAAAAATTATCCATTGTAAAAATTGGCGGTAACGTAATAGAAAACAAAGAAGAACTGAGTAAGTTTTTAACTGCTTTTTCTAAAATTGAAGGTCTAAAAATATTAGTTCACGGTGGCGGAAAATTAGCTACAGAACTTGGAAAAAAACTAGGGATAGAATCTACACTTATTAACGGAAGGCGAATTACAGACGCACAAAGTTTAGAATTAATTACAATGGTATATGGTGGTTTGGCTAATAAAAACATTGTGTCTAAATTACAAGGTGTAAACTGCAATGCCATAGGATTAAGTGGCGCAGATGCTAATGTTATACAAGCAGTAAAACGCCCTGTAAAAGATATAAATTATGGTTTTGCAGGTGATATTGTAGCTGTTAACAGCAACGCCATTAATACAATGTTACAAAATAAATGGACGCCTGTTTTTTGTGCACTTACCCATAATAAATCCGGGCAATTACTAAACACCAATGCAGATACCATTGCCTCTGAAATTGCTATTGCTATGAGTAGTTTATATGACACTACCTTGTATTATTGCTTTGAGAAAAAAGGTGTTTTATTAGACATAACAAATGAAAATTCTGTAGTAAAAAAAATAAATACAGAAACCTATAAAGAACTTTTAGATAGTAAGGTAATTGCAGATGGTATGTTACCCAAACTTGAAAACTGCTTTAATGCTTTACACAAAAAAGTAACTACGGTTTGCATAGGAGATGTTTCTATGTTAGATAAAAATGAAACGCTTTACACCACTATAACACTATAACATGGAACAAAAACTGCTTACTGAAAAGGCCATAAATTTATTAAAGGAGTTAATATCTATACAGTCTTTTTCTTCTGAGGAGGATAAAACTGCAGACGCAATAGAAAACTGGTTTACAAGTTTTAACATTCCGTTTACTAGAGATAATAACAATGTTTATGCAAAAAATAAACATTGGGATCCTAGCAAACCAACGTTGCTTTTAAACTCGCATCATGACACTGTAAAACCAAATTCAGCTTATACAAAAGACCCTTTTAATCCGCATATAGAAGATGGTAAATTGTATGGCTTAGGCAGTAATGACGCTGGTGGTTGTTTGGTGTCTTTACTAGCTACATTTGTTCACTACTACAATGCAGAGAACTTAAACCATAACATACTTATGGTGGCTTCTATGGAAGAAGAATCTGCCGGACCAAATAGCTTAAGAGGCTTGTTACCTAAGTTACCAAAAATAGATGTTGCTATTGTTGGCGAACCTACTTTAATGCAGTTGGCTATTGCAGAAAAAGGACTTATTGTTTTTGATGCCGAAGTTAAAGGAACACCATCTCATGCAGCGCACCCAAATAATGACAATTCTATTTACAATACCATAAAAGTACTAGAGTGGTTTAAAAATTACACCTTTAATAAGGTTTCTGATGTTTTAGGCGAAGTAAAACTTACAGTAACACAAGTTAATGCAGGCAAGCAACACAATGTTGTACCAGCTAAGGTAGACTTGGTTATAGATGTTAGGGTTAATGATAAATACACAAATAAAGAAGTTGCAGAAATGCTGCAAAAAGAAGCTCCTTGCAAAATTACTCCTCGTGGTTTAAAGTTAAATTCATCAGCTATAGATATTAGCCATCCTTTAGTACAATCTGGCATTGCTTTAGGGAGAGAAACTTATGGTTCTCCTACATTATCAGACCAAGCAGCGCTTACGTGTCAGTCTTTAAAACTAGGACCAGGAGATAGCACAAGATCACATTCTGCAGATGAATTTATTTATGTAAACGAAATTGAAGAAGGTATAGGTTTATACATTAAAATATTAAATGGGTTTCTACAATAAGTAATTACCTAAAAAACACAAGATTATGAAACTTTGGGACAAAGGATTTAGTACCGATAAAAAAATAGATCATTTTACTGTTGGTAATGACAGGGAGTTAGATTTGCTACTTGCTAAGTACGATGTTATTGCGTCTAAAGCACACGCAAAAATGCTTGGCAAAATAGGACTTATTACAGCACAAGAAGCAGAGAATTTGGTAGCAGAACTTGATGCCATTGCACAAACCATAGAAGAAGGCTCTTTTGTTATTGAAGATTCTTTTGAGGATATGCACTCTAAAATAGAATTTGTATTAACCGAAAAATTAGGTGACACCGGAAAAAAAATACACACAGCACGTTCTAGAAATGATCAGGTTTTGGTTGCAATGCATTTGTATTTAAAAGATGAATTACAAGAAATTAAGAGCGAAGTAAAAGTTTTATTTAACCTGCTTTTAAATCTTGCTGATAAATATAAAAATGTGCTATTGCCTGGTTATACACATTTGCAAATTGCTATGCCATCTTCATTTGGACTTTGGTTTTCTGCCTATGCAGAAAGCTTAATAGATGATTTGTATTTTGTTGATGCCGCCTACAAAATAGCAGATCAAAATCCGCTTGGTAGTGCTGCTGGGTACGGCAGTTCTTTTCCTATAGACAGAGATTTTACTACTAAAGAAATGGGCTTTGCTACTCAAAAATACAATGTTGTAGCGGCACAAATGGGACGTGGTAAGGTAGAAAAAGCTACTGCCTTTGGTATTAGTAATGTTGCTGCTACCCTATCTAAAATGGCTATGGATATTTGCTTGTATATGAGTCAGAATTTTAATTTTATTTCTTTCCCAGATGAGCTTACAACGGGTTCTAGCATTATGCCGCACAAGAAAAATCCAGATGTTTTTGAGTTAATACGTGGTAAATGCAATAAATTACAAGCTATACCTAACCAGTTAATTTTAATAACAAACAACTTACCTAGTGGTTACCACAGAGATTTACAATTGGTTAAAGAGGTAATTATACCTGCAATACAAGACATTAAAGCTTGTTTAGAAATACTGACTTTTAGCTTAAAAGAAGTACGTGTAAATGAAGCCATTTTAGAAGACCCTAAATACGATTATTTATTTAGTGTAGACACGTTAAACGAGTTGGTTTTAAGCGGAATACCATTTAGAGATGCTTATAAAAAAATGGGCAAAGAAATTAATGAAGGTACTTTTTCTCCTAAAAAAGATATTAAACACACACACCAAGGCAGTTTAGGTAATTTATGCTTGCAAGAAATTAGAAATAAATTAATTGATTAAAATTTTACACCTTTTCCCCTAAAACAAAATAAAACCCCTAACATTAGAACATCAGGGGTTTTATTTTTATTTAAAAAAATTAGCTTATAAAGTATTAGGCATAAAAAAGCCGTGTTACATACACAGCTTTTACATTTTAATTAACCATTCCTAGGTTAACAACTTCTTGTTTTGTTAAGTAACGCCAGTGTCCGCGTGGTAAATCTTTTTTAGTTAAACCACCGTAAACAACTCTATCTAATTTAGCAACTTCATACCCTAAGTGTTCAAAAATTTTAGTGACAATATTACTTCTACTACTAAAAAGTTCTATACCAACTTGGTTTTTAGGTGCATTATCTACATAACTAATATCGTGTACGTTTACTACTTTTTCATCTATAGCCAAACCGTCTTGAATCTTTTTTAAATCTGCCGGACTTAATGCTTTAGATAATTCTACGTGATATATTTTACGCAAACCATTTTTAGGGTTTAGCAATCGTCTTGTAAGTTCTTTGTCATTAGTAAACAACAATAAACCTGTAGATGCTTTAGCCATTTTATCTACCGGTAATAAAGTAGCTTTAGAAGCGCTAGAAATTAAACCAGCAACATTTCTTTTACCGTGTTCATTTCTAACGGTTGTACTAAAATCTTTTGGCTTATTTAGTAAAACGTATTCTCTTTTTTCTGGATTAAGGTGTCTACCATCAAACTTAACTACATCATCAAGCTTAACTTTATACCCCATTTCTGATACTACTTTACCATTTACGGTAACACTACCAGCAGCAATAAAAACATCTGCTTCTCTTCTAGAACATACTCCAGAATTAGCTACATATTTATTTAACCTTATAGAATTAGGATCTGAAGGTTTTTGAGTACTTTTTGGTTTACCTGAACCAGTAAAATTCCTCTTTCTTGTTCCTCCATTATCCTTTCCTGAAGATTTTCTGTCCTTATTATAGTCAGATCTACCCATTGTATTATATTTTTTGCAAAGGTAGCAAAGGAATTTGAATAACTATATAATAGTTTAACTAATTAATATTTAAACATAACAGTGCTTTGTCGTTCTCTATTTACTTGTAAATTAGTAACATCTGAGTTGGAATACAATTTTAGTTTACTCAATTTTACAACTCTCCTACTACACTTTAGTTAAGCTAATTTACTCTTCTTTTTCAAAAATATACAATGTGTTATCTCCGCTAAGTTGGTATAGTTTATTATTAGCTAGTTGAGGAATATCAGTTTTTACCCAATCTCCTTCAAACCTATAGTGCCAATCTATTTTTAGTGTTTTTTTATTAAAAGCAACAATACATTGCGGTATATAGTCTAAACCTAACTCAAAACGGTTCATTTCTGCTATAGTATAAATGTGAGTTTCATCTTCTGCGTAGCCAGTACTCCATCTAAAACCAGAAAAGACGTTCTCTTCTAAAGTATTTTTTAATGACTGATAATCTGCTTTGCCCGTAACTAAATTTATGGTTACTAAAAAAGCACCTGCTAAGTGGTATAGGTACGATTTAGAAATATCCAGCTGAAAACCATCAGTAGAAGGTATTTTATGTTGCAAACGCCCTTGAAAAGCAGAACTTCCATAACCAGGCAATGCTTGCCATTTTCTATTTAGTTCACCAGTTTTACTATTAATATCTAAAACCAATTGTCCAGAACAAGCAACTAATATAGAGTTCTGCCAAGCGCCTATAAATTTAAGAACTTCATAGTTTTGTAAGTTGCCATCTCTGTCTTCAAACTTACCTAGTGTTGATAATTCAAATTTCCATTGCAATTTTGCTTTAGGAAGAGTATAGGCGTAGATTTCGTTGTTTATTAAACAACAGTAAATGTTTTTATTTGAAAAATTAATGGAGTTTTTTTTATCTATAATATCCAAGTTAAGAATTACTTCATTTTTATCAATCAATGCTTCTTGAATATTCCCTTCTTTTAGATATTGATACCCTAAATATGAATTGCTTGAATGGAAAAATGCTTTTCCTTCTCCTTTTTCAATAACTTCTCCAGAAGTTTTATAAATTTTATAGTTGCCATTCCAGTCATTTATATATACCTTATTATTAAATATTTCAAAACCATCAACAGGTGTGTCAAATATCGAAAATGATTTTTCGTTAAAAAATAACTTTTTATTCGTTAAAAAATATAAGTTATTGTTTTTCGAATACTTAATTACTTTCGATATCTCCTTTTTTTTGTAAAAATTCATTTATTCTGATTTTATAAAACTATACAAGTTAGAATTAACATCATCAATTAGTTCAGTGAATTTTGATTGAGCATTTAAACCTGTAAGATTTAAACTTTGTTTTAATTCGTCATTCATATTATTAAAAATCTGTGTCTTAGTTAGTCCTTTTGAAGCATCTGTGTTTTGAAATGCTTTTTTACAAAGTTCTTTTAAATTATTTTTATTGGCATTTTTTCTAAGAGGATTTACTTTCCATTCATAATCTGATAATTTAGTTTTTACAGAAAATGCACCCTCTGCCCCGCTAGCGCAAGCATCTTGCTTGTGCCGTTAAATAAATAATTAAACTAAAAAATTAATCTTTAAACGTAACAGTGCTTTGTCGTTCTCTATTTACTTGTAAATTAGTAACATCTGAGTTGGAATACAATTTTAGTTTACTCAATTTTACAACGCTCCTACTACACTTTAGTTAAGCTAATTTATTCTTCTTTTTCAAGAATATAGAGAGTTCCTTCTCCATCTAACTGATAAACTTTATTTTGATGAACTTGCGGTATATTGTCTATAGGTATTTTTTCTTTTAGGTTTGGCAATTTAGCGTAATCTTCAACTATTTCGGTTTTATGGTTTATTACTAAAATTTCACCTGTTTTGGTAGCAGTGAGTGCTATATACGTATCATTAATAAAGCGTTTGGTAAAAAATGTATTTTCCTTAAGAACTTGGTGTGTAATTTCTACCTCACGTTCTAGTTTGCCAGTTGCCAAATCATATACTTGTAGCATATTTTTAACATCAACACCAGTAATAATATGATATAGTTTATCATTTAACTGTACTGGTCTAGATATAAATAAAAAAAGTGGTTTTTGCCATAACACATCTCCTGTAGCGCTATCAATACCAATAATAGTATCATTACGCAATAGCGCTACTAATATAGCATTGTAAGTGTATAATTCATGTACAGTACCAACACGTAATTCTTCATGTTCTGTACCTTTTAAATGTAGATACTCTCCTAATTTAGAAACATCTAATTTCCATAGCACTTCTCCTGACCATAAATTGCAAAAACTTAAATAATTTTCATTTTTTGATAAAAAATAACTTTCATTTATTACAAATAATTGAGAATCTTCAATCCATTCTTTTTTCCAAATTAACTTACCTGATAGGTAATAATATAATGACCAATTGTCATTATCATTTTCTCTAATTAAAATATTATGGTTATTAAATAGTTTAGTTTGTCTAATGTTGCTTTTATCAAAGGTTATTTCGTATTCCAAATTATTACCTTCATAAATCCTTAAACTATCTCTTGTTCTAATTAAAAATTTGTATTTAAAAAATTCAAATGCAAACGATTCATTAACATCAATGTATAAATATTCTACTTTTAGATTGTATTTAAGAATTGAATCATTTTTTTTGTAATAAAAATTATTACTCAAAAAAACATAATCGCTAGGAATATTATCCTCTTTTTTTAAATATTTCATTCGAAAATTTTATAAAAATTTGTATTTATAAACTCGGTAATATTAATATCTGTGATACCCATAAGTTCATCATAATTTTTAAAAAATAACTTCTTTTTAGCATTGTCTAAACCTTCCAAAGCCTTTCTGCCTTCATCAGATTTTAGCATTTTCATAAAGTTATCTTTTAAACAGACTCTACCATCGCTAGCGTAAGCATATTGCTTGTGTTGCTACTGCTTATTTTTACTGTTAATTTATCTTTATACTGTTACGGCACGAGCGTGACGCTCGCGCTAACGGGGGTGATTTTTGTTTTTATATTGATTTTTCTTCTTTTTCGAATATATGGAGAGTATTATCTTGAGTATGGACAAACATTCTTGTATTATTTACTTGAATACTTCCTATAGCTCCATTATCTGGTTCAAAGTTATATTTGTAAACTAATTCTTTTTTCTTCCAGTCTAGTACTCCTAATTTTGATTTATTATCCCCAAGAGATTGAGTAAAACAAAACTTACCATCAATAACATTACAACGGTGGTCGTGTATACTATGAAAGTCATTCTTTACTATTAAAGCATTACAATCCCATTCTTCAAGCTCTAAAGTTCTAGTATTAATCCTACAAAGTATATTTTCAAATTTGGTGGTATAGATATAACCTCCATCTTTAAAAATTTCATAACATAGATTATCAAACTTCTTCAACACATCACCTGTCTCTATATCTAACGCAAAAAGGCCTTTTTTATCATTTCCTGTAATTACAAAAAATAACTTACTATCACTGTTTAAAACCTGACTATGTAAATTAGCTTTATTTGATCCTGTAAGTTCTGAATAGGAATGCTTCAAAATTTTTTTCCCAAATAAAATATTTACAATTTGAATTCCTCCTTCATATAATTCAATTGATACATTATCTATAATTAAAAAAACATTCCCTATATAATTTATTCTTGAAACAGTATGTAAATCTTCATTAACCTTATACATTTCAAGAGTTCCATCCTTTTTAAAATTTTTAAGAATAACTTGAGAATCATTAAGACCAATACACTCTAAATAATCACCTTCATCAAATAATACTTCTCGTAAAAAAATAACTTTTTGTTTAGCAATATTGTAAAACTTATTGTTAATAATATGAATTAAATTACCTTGTATTGACAAATAAAAAAGATCAGAATCTTGTAGGAAGATCTCAAAATTATAGTCTTCTTTTAATTTGTATATGATTTTTTCAAATTCATTATATATATATATATCATTTTCATAAATTAGGAAATTTGATACTTTTATACTGTTTATTTTTTTTAATTCGTACATTATTTAAAAATTTTATTATAATAAGAACTATCAACTTGGAATTTTGATATAAATTTATCAGTAAAGTTCATTCTATTTATTGTGTTATCTGAAGGAAAAAAAGATTTAACCTTATCATATCCCAAATTTTTAATACTGGACTTATTTTCAGTCATCCATTGTGTCAATTTTTCTTTAGTAAACTCTGCTCCTTCCATTCTCCATTGGATTTCATCTAAGCTATTAGCATTAAATAAATAATTAAACTGAAAAATTAATCTTTAAACGTAACAGTACTTTGTCGTTCTCTATTTACCTGTAAATTAGTAACATCTGGTCTTGAGTAGTGCCCAACGGGATCAAAATTTTGTCGTTCTTCATACACCCTATTAAAGTCTATTTTTTGACATATTACTCCTTCTTTGTGTAAAATAGGTGCTACTACCCACTCACCATCTGGACCTGCAATACAAGAGCCTCCATTAGCTAAAACATCTGGAGCATTTTCTAAAATTTTACTTAAATGTGGTGTGTTTTTAGGGAAATCTTCTTTTCTCATTAAAGACGATACAGAAATAACATAACTACGAGACTCACGTGCTATAAAACGTGTAATATCTTTGGTATTGTAATCACTACCTGGCCAAACTGCTATATGCAAATTCTCTCCCAAACCATATAATGCTGCTCTTGGTAAAGGCATCCAATTTTCCCAACAATTTAAACCCCCAACCGTAAAGTCTTTTAAAGGGTGTACTTGCAAACCATTACCATCTCCTGGTGCCCAAGTTAAGCGCTCATCATATGTTGGTTGTAATTTTCTGTGTACAGATTTTATTTCACCTTTTTCATTTATGTATACTAAAGAACAATAAATACTGTGTCCGCCTCTGTCTTTAGCGCGCTCCATAATACCTAAATAAATAGCCATTTTATGAGTTTTAGCTAACGTACATATGCTGTTTAACTCTCCTGCCTCTACTTGTATAGAATTGCGCACATAATGCGCGTGTATTTCTTTATTTACTTTTAAATCCCATGAAGCACCATTGGTGTGTGCCAACCAAAAAGGATAACCAGGTAACAATGCTTCTCCAAAAACTAAAAGCTCTGTTTTTTGTTCTGCGGCTGCAACAATTGTATGTTCAATTTTTTTTAATGTAGCCTCTTTGTCTAGCCAAACCGGAGAAATTTGAGCTAAACCAACTTTTAAAATGTTGTTCATTATAAAATTCTGTTTAGGACGAGATTTATATCGACCAACAAAATACTAAAAACACCGCTTATAATTACAAATTTTAAGATATTATGTAATGTATTGTATTGCTTTTTGGTATCTGATTTCCACAGAAATATTAAAAAAATAATTAATAGTAAAACCGCCAATTTAAAGTAGTAGTGCATATGGCCAACATCAAAATTATAAATAAGTAATAGAGATGGTATTAAGCTACAAACTATTAAAAAAGTAATTGTAATTTTAGATGTTTTTGCGCCGTAAAGTACAGGCACAGTTTTGTAATTTTGCGCTAAATCTCCTGCTATATTTTCCAAATCTTTTATCATTTCTCTTGCTAAAATGAGTAAAAACAAAAATATAGCGTGTACAAATATTACAGGTTCAAAATTTTTATAATACACAAAAACCACAAAAAATGGTGTTATTGCCAATGTAGAAGATATAAAATTACCTAAAAATGGTATTTTTTTCAATTTATGCGAATAAAACCAAATTCCGAAAATATAAGATGAAAAAAAAAGTACCGCTTTAAATGATACATAGCTGGCAAAAAAAACAGCCAAAAAGTTAAGTACAAAGTAAGTTGTTAATTTGGTACGCTGACTAACCAACCTGTCTAGCATACTTTTTTTGGGCTTATTTATAAGGTCTTTTTCTGAATCATAAAAATTATTAATAATGTAGCCCGATGCTATAACCATTGCTGAGACAAGTACTATTATAAATAAATTAAGATCAAAAACTACTTTACGCAATGGTAAGTTTGGCGCTAGTATATAAATTGATGCCAAATATTGAGCCAAAGCAATTACCAAAATATTGTAACCTCTAACTACAGAAAACAGACTTAAGAACTTTAAAACTATAAGTTTGTTCTTTCTGTTAAGCATAAAATAAATATAATTTTATTTTTAGAAGTTATAGACCACTTCTAGGTTGTAATCTTTTAGTTCTTTACGTGCGCCATCTATATCTTCTGTAAAACCTAAAATATAGCCGCCACCGCCAGAACCACAAAGCTTTAAGTAGTATTTGTTAGTATCTATACCGTGTTTCCAAAGTTTATGAAACTGAGAAGGAATCATTGGTTTAAAATGGTCTAACACAACATGAGATAGTTGCTTTATGTTACCAAATAAAGATTTTACATTACCGTTAATAAAATCTTCTACGCAAGCATCTGTATGTTTAATAAACTGGTCCTTAAGCATATGCCTAAAACCATCTTCTTTCATACGCTCCATAAATATTTGTACCATTGGTGCGGTTTCGCCAATTATACCACTGTCTAACAAAAATACAGCTCCTGTACCTTGGTTGTTTTGAGACGGTATGCTTGTAGACTCTATATTGTCTTTAGAGTTTATTAAAATTGGTAAGCTTAAGTAACTATTTAAAGGATCTAAACCAGAAGATTTACCGTGAAAAAAAGATTCCATTTTCCCAAAAACACCTTTTAATACTAATAGCTTATCTTTAGTTAAGTTCTCTAAAACTGTAATTTTATTATGCGCGTATTTATGGTAAATTGCCGCTACTAATGCGCCGCTACTACCAACGCCGTAACCTTGTGGTATAGAGCTATCAAAATACATACCTTGCTCTACATCTGCTTTTAAAGCTTCAATATCAAAAGAAAAACTATCGTCTTCTTTAGATATTTTTTCTAAATACAATGCAAAACGTTGTAAACTTTCGTTAGATTTTTTTGCCTCTTCAGACAACTCATCAGAAGATTTTAATGCTCCTTTAAAGAAATTATAAGGTATAGAAAGTCCTTTAGAATCTTTTATAATTCCGTACTCTCCAAATAATAGAATTTTTGAGTAAAATAAAGGTCCTTTCATTTTAAAAATATCTTATTACTAATTTACAGTTGTTTAGCGCCTAAACCAATTCTATCACAAAGATACTGCTCGTTTTCACAATATGCAACAAGCTCATCTTTAATAAACTGGTACACTACTTCTTTTTCGTTTTCTGGGTACAATACGTGTACGTTTGCACCTGCATCTAAGGTAAAACAAATATTTGACTTATTTATTGCCCTAAATTCCCATATCTTATTGATAATCTGCAAAGTATTGGGTTTCATTAAAATAAAATACGGCATACTTGTCATCATCATAGCGTGCAGCGTTAATGCCTCACTCTCTACAATTTCTACAAATCGTTTTAAATTGCCTTCTTTAAAAACTGTTTGCAACTCGTCTAAATTTGTATGTGCTTGTGCAAAACGCTCTTTAGCAAATGGGTGGTTGTGCATTAAATTATGACCAACTGTACTGCTTACTTGCTTTTGTCCTTTGTCTACTAACAAAATAGTATCATGGTAATTTTTAAAAACCGAATGTACCTCGTTTGGGTACTTAATACCAAACAAATCTGTACTGCCCTTTGTATTTGCGTGGTTTCCCCACTGTACCAACGGACCTTCTATACTACGGCAAGCACTACCAGAGCCTAAACGTGCTAAAAATGATGCTTTGTTATTAAAAAATGCTGTTGTTATAGATGGATTTAATTCTTTCTCTACACTCATTAAACACAATGCCAAAGCAGACATACCACTTGCAGATGAAGCAATACCACTACTGTGCGGAAAAGAGTTTGATGTTTCTATTTTAAAATGATACTCCTTTATAAACGGAAGATAAGCTTCAATTCTAGTTAAAAAAGTTTCAATTTTTGGTTTAAAATCTTCTTTAGGTTTTCCTTCAAAAAATAAATCGAATGAAAAATTATCAGCCTTACTATCTAACTTTTTATAAGTAACAGAGGTTGTTGTTGCACAAGCATCTAACGTAAAACTAATAGATGGGTTTGCTGGTATTTGGTTTTCTTTTTTACCCCAATACTTTACCAAGGCAATATTACTGGGCGATTTCCATTTTACCGTACCTTCTAAAACTGTATTTGTATAGCTTTTGGGTACAAACTCCTCTTGGGTCATATTTTAAAATTTTAGCAAATATAAAAAGAAAATATCCAGCATATTTGGGTTGTTAGCAATATGAGAGATAAATTTTAAGCTTCTGTATTTTTACTTATTTCTACAAGCTTAGCCATTGTTTTGTAGTTTCTAGTTGTTGCTTGTACACCTAATTTACGTTCAAAAAAATTGTTATTGCATTTTGCCTTACCAAAGCCATTTAAACACAACAAGTACACGCAATTATTGGTTACTACAAATTTTTCTGTAGCATAAGTGCCTTTATTTAGTTCTGCAACAAGTGCGGCACTTGGCGTAGATTTAAGCAATACAAAATAAATTTGCTTTTCATCTTCCTCTGCGTATGGGTGGTTATTAAAAATAGTTTGTAAGGTTGATGAGGCCAATACTAAAACAGGTACATCTAACTTAAAAGTGTTTAAAATTTGTTTATGTATTTTTTCTGATAAAACAATTGCATCAACCTCTTTACTACTAAAAACAATATTACCGCTTTGTATGTAGGTTGTAATATTAGAGAATCCTAATTGTAATAGCATTTGTTTTAAATCTGCCATTACAATTTTATTTTTACCACTAACGTTTATGCCTCTTAAAAGCGCTATATAAGTTATCATAATTTAGCTATTGTTTGTGCTGCTATAAAACCACCTGTCCACGCGTTCTGAAAATTAAAACCTCCTGTAATGGCGTCTACATTTATAACTTCGCCTGCAAAAAATAAGTTTTTTGCCACTTTACTCTCGTATGTTTTAAAATTTACTTCTTTTAAATCTACGCCTCCTGCTGTTACAAATTCCTCTTTAAAGGTGCTTTTTCCGTTTACAGAAAACTCGCTTTCTGTTAATTGGTCTGCTAAATTTTGCAACTGTATTTTGGTAGCTGTAGCCCATTTTACAGTTTCATCTATGTCTGCTGCTTTTACCAAATTTACCCATAAACGCCTAGGGATTTCTAATATTTTGGTACGCAAAATTGTTTTTTTGGGGTCCGTTTCTTTAACCGAGTTTAAATACTCTAAAACTGCACCCGGAACCATATCTGGCAACCAATTTACCTGTACCACAAATTGGTAATTTTTTGCGTGTAATAGCGTTGCTCCCCAAGCAGATAATTTTAAAATTGCAGGTCCGCTCATACCCCAATGCGTTATTAACAAAGGACCCTCTGCCTCTAACAATGGTTTTTTACTAACCGTAGTTTTTATTTTACCAGATACTTTTGTTTTGCCTTTTTTAGAATCAAAAACAGTAACTCTGGCTGTGGTACTCACACCAGGAATACCTGTAATACGACTATCTTTTATATTAAATGTAAAAAGCGATGGTACTGGCGGCACAATTTTATGCCCCAAACCTTCTAATAAGTTCCATATTTTAGGATTACTGCCTGTTGCTACAACTACTTTTTTAGCTTTAAATTCTTTTTTAGGAGTAGTTACTAAAAATCCTTGTTCTGGCTTATTTTTATCTTCATAAGCAATATTAGAAACCGGACAAAGTTTCATTACTTTAATGCCCAAACGTTCTGTTTCATTAATAAAACAGTCTATAATACTTTGTGATGAGTCGCTTTGCGGAAAAATACGGCCGTCTTCTTCTATTTTTAAAGGAACGCCTCTTTCTTCAAAAAAGGCCATAGTATCTCCTGTGCAAAAGCTATGAAAAGGTCCTAAAAGCTCTTTTTCCCCACGTGGATAATTTAGCACCAAGTCTGCCGGATTAAACTCGGCATGCGTTACATTACACCTGCCACCACCAGAAACTTTTACTTTAGCTAAAACTGTTTTACCACGTTCTAAAATAGCAACTTTTAGGCTACTGTTTTGTTCTGCAATTTGTATTGCTGTAAAAAAACCTGCGGCGCCTCCGCCAATAATAATAACATCAAACATTAGTATACACGTTCTGGATAATTTGTAAATATACCATCTACAAATAAATTTTTTAACCTTACTATATTTTCTGGAGCATTAACAGTATACGTATACAATTTAAATCCTTGTAATTGTATAGCTTCAACTACATTTTTTGTTACATCTTTTTCATCTGCATTTATACTTACCGCCTTTAATTGTTTTGCCATAGGTAATGCTTGTAACGGATCTTCTTCTGTTAACACACCAATAGCTATTTTGCTATTAATTGTTCTCATTGCTATTAGCTCATCCCAATTAAAGCTAGAAATAAAAAACTGGTCTAATTTCCAGTTTTTAGTATTAATATACTCTTCTAGTATTGCATTTACATCATTTGCTGTGCCTGCACCTTTTAGCTCCACATTTACAGCAACTTTAGCATTAATAGTATCTAAAACTGTGGTTAGTAGTGGTATTTTATGATTACCTACAAGCGTAAGCTCTTGCAATTGTTGCCACGTATAATCTTCAACCTTGCCTGTACCATTTGTTAGCCTATTGACCTCATCATCATGAAAAACAATAATTTCTCCGCTCTTAATTTTAAAGACATCAATTTCTATCATATCAACCTTTAATTCTAAGGCTTTTTTAACAGATGCCAAGGTATTTTCGGTCTTATGCCCCATGGCACCTCTATGGCCAATAACAAGTAATTTTTTAATCATACATACAAGTATTTATAGTAAAAGTACACAAAGTAAAATTGTAAAAAAACTGCATAAAAAAAGGACTAAAACTTAGCTTTAGCCCTTTACTTTCTGTTTTAAATTCTTAATTTTTAGTAGACTCGCGCTCTACCAATGTAGATTGTAAGACCTCTGTTACATAGGTTTCTTCTTCTTTTTCGCTTTCAATTTTCTCTATTAACATTTTAGAAGCCATTTCTCCCATTTGCTCTCCATGCTGTGCAATTGCGGTTAAACTTGGGTAAGCGTATTTAGATAAATTACCATCTGTAAAGCCAATAAATTCTATATCTTCTGGCACTTTTAATCCTTTTTTAAGCGCTACACGCATACTGTACATTGCAAATAACTCATGCACACACAAAACAGCATCTACCTCTTCTCTATCATAAAAATCACTAATGGCTTTTTCATCCATTTTCATCTGAGGCAAACTTAAAATTAAATTTTCATTTACCTCTAAACCGTGGTCACGTAAAGCATCACAATACCCTTCTGTACGCTGCTTACCAATACTTAAATAATTATCTGTGGTAATTAATGCTATTTTTTTACGTCCGTTTGCTATTAACTTTTTAACTGCTAAGTAAGCACCTTCTCTATCATTAATAATTACTTTATCGCACTTAATTTCATCTGTAACCCTATCAAACATAACCAAAGGAATACCTTGATCTGTAATTTCTTTAAGGTGGTTGTAATCGTTTTTTAATTGTGTTTCTACAGACAAAGACATGATAAAGCCATCTATACTGCCATTGGCAAGCATTTCCATATTTATAACTTCTTTATCAAAAGACTCATCGGACAAACAAACAATAACATTATACCCTTTAGAATTGGCATAACTCTCTATACCACGTACCACAGTTGTAAAAAAATGATGCACAATATCTGGAATAATTACCCCTATATTTTTTGTTCGCTTATTTTTTAAGCTAATTGCAATATTGTTTGGTCTGTAATTGTAAAGTTTTGCATAAGCTTGTATACGCTCTTTAGTATCTCTGCTTATTTCTTCACTATTTTTAAGTGCTTTAGAAACAGTAGATATAGACACTTCTAACTCTCTTGCTATGTGTTTAAGGGTGATAACTTTTTTCAAAATGAACTTTGTTTTTTTCTAACAGATGAATGTACATATAAAAAACAATATTCTAAAATAATAAAAGCAGATTGTGATTTTAAATTTGTCTTAGATTGAAGAAATTAACAATTATCTACCAGAATTTATTCGCCTTTCGCAAAAATCTCACTCTTTAATTCTGAAATTCGTTTTTCTGCAAACACTACAAAATACTGACTATTAGAGCCTTTATACTCTGATTTCTGCTTTAATTGTGTGTAGTAATTAAGCTTTAGCTTGGGATCTTTATAATATTTGTCTGCATAAATACAGGCTTGATACAAATACAATACTTTAGTTGGATTTTCAGTATAAGCCATATTATAATATTTTATTGCCGTTTTATAGTCTTTCTTATTTACAGCAATGCGTGCAGCAACCTCATACTCTTTGTCTAGTTTATAAGAATGTGCTTCTATTGCCCTTTTTATATACACCGTTGCACTATCTAGCTTTTTGTCTTTCATGTACACTTCACTAATCATACGTAAAACTTTTATGTTTTCTAGATCATACTCTAGTAATAACTTATAATTTTCTATAGACTTTTCATAATTTTCTATACTATTATATGCATAGCCTAATCTGTGATATACTTTTTGATCTTTTTTACCTAGGCTTAGTAATTTTTCATAACATTTAATAGATAATTTATAACTACCCATATTAAATAACGCTAATGCCTTTACATTTATAAGTACAGGATCGTTCTCAAAAAAACTTAGTCCTTTATCTGCATATTTTAATGCAAAATGGTTTTCATGTTCACCTACGTAATGTATACTTAAGCGCTGTAATGCTCGTAAATGAGTACTATCTACATCAAGTGTTTTTTTATACCACAGTACACTTTTCTTATCTTCATTTATTGCACTAAAAGATCTTGCTAGGTTATAGCTGTACTCTGGGTTAGTTTTAGATATAGCTACAAGTTTAGCAAAAAGGCTATTTGCTTGTTTAAACTTATTGGTTTTTAAATACAGCTTACCTAAGTTAAACCTTGCAACCAATAAACTTGTATCTTTTGTTACAACACTATTGTATTGAGCAATAGCTTTGTCATAATTACCAATAGCATTATATGCTTTTGCAATTTGAAGATTTGCACTCGCATTATTTATTTTAGCATACTGGTTAATTGCAGCAGTATAATTACCAGTATTATACAAACTGTCTGCAATTTTAAAAGCCGAGGATTGCGCCCCAGCTTTTAAAGTTAAAAACAGAACAATTAATTGTATTGCATAAAAAAATTTAGTCATTTTTTTTCTGCAGCTTAAATGTAATTGGCAATAAAAAAGGAACTTTTACGGCTTTTCCTCTTTGCTTACCTGGTGTAACATTTGGTAATTTTTTTATAATATTCAACGCAACTTCTTCTAACCTAGCATCTGGTCCACGCATCTGAATTTTACCAATGCTACCGTCCTCCATCATAACAAAACGCACAGAAACTCTACCTTGTACTCCTTCTTTTTGTGCAGATTCTGGATAACTAAAATGTTTTCTAATATGTTCATTTATTTTATTATTAAAACAAGCTTTTTTATCTGTTGCATCTTCACAACCAGGAAAAACAGGAACTTCATCTATTACAGAAAAAGGAACTTCTTTTGCATCTTTATACAACCTGTCCTTTTCTTCTTGTTCTTTACGCAGCAATGCTGTTTTTACATCTTTAGTTAGTTTTTCTTTATCAGTCTCTGGCGTTAACCTAAATGTAATTGGCAATGAAAAAGGAACTCTTACTGCTTTTCCCCTTTGCTTACCTGGTTTAAAATTTGGTAATAATTTTATAATACGTATTGCTTCTTCTTCTAGTATTACAGCTGGTCCACGAGTTTGCAACTCACCTATTTTGCCGTCTTCTTGTATAACAAAACGCGAAGAAACTCTACCTTCTATTCCTTTTTCTGCTGCTTCTTTTGGATATGTAAAGTGTTTTCTTATGTGTTTAGTCATTTGCTCATTAAAACAAGCTCTTTTATCTGTAGCATTTTCACAACCAGGAAAAACAGGAACTTCATCTATTACAGAAAAAGGAACTTCTTTTACATCTTGTTTAACTGGAGCTTCTTTTACTTCTATAATGTCGTTTTCTTTATCTGTATCTTTTTCTTGACCTTTAGAGGATGTGTAAAAAAGGATACAAACTATGGTTGGTAACAACAACAAATACTTGCTTGCCCATATTTTTTTAGATTGATTTTTTTGTAACATTTTAATTCGTTTTTTAATTAATGATGATGAAAAAAAGTGATTTATAAATGAGATATTTTCTGTTTGAAAAACTTGAGACAACAATAACTCATACTGTTCTTTTCTATGAGTCTTAGCCACTTTAGCGTCTGCAATAAACTCGTGTACTTCTGATATTCTACTTTGATAAATATATACTAGTGGATTAAACCAAAGGGCAATACGCATTACTTCAAAAAACAATAAATCTAACGTATGTTTTTGTTTAATATGTACTAACTCATGCGCAATAATATTAGGGTACTCTTTAGTTTTTATTTCATCGCCTAGAAAAATGGTTTTAAAGAACGAGAAAGCACTATTACTTTGCTTTAAAACAACCTCTGTAAAATCTCTATAAACAGTTTTTTCTCCTCTTTTACGTAGCTTGTAAAGCTGACGTATTTTAAATAAAAATAAAAAAAGTGCTACTACCACTCCAATACTAAAAAGAATACCATACCAAGGCATTGTTAATTGTTGTGCTACATTGGTTTCATTTAAAAGAGTTGTATTTGTTTCTAAATCGTAATTAGAAAACATAAATGGTGTGTAAACGGCAACTGCATCTGGCACCTTACTTTTAAATATATCTAAAGCTACTAATGGCATTAAAAACGATAGCACACACGTACCCAATAAATACAATCTGTTCCATTGAAAAAAGGTTTCTCTTCTTAAAAACACATCATAAATAATTATAAAAACTAACTGAAAAGCAAGACTTTCTATTACGTACTGTACCATCGTTTTATATATTTTTATTACTGTAATCTAAATGTAATTGGTAATGAAAAAGGAACTTTAACTGGTTTACCATCTTTCATCCCAGGATTCATTTTAGGTAATCTACTAATTATACGAGCAGCTTCTTTTTCTAAAGATTCATCTGGACCACGCATTTGTAAGTTCTTTACAGAGCCATCTTCTTCAATTATAAACCTCATAGATACAACACCTTGTATTTCTTTTTCATGAGCTTCTACTGGATAAGCAAAATGCCTTCTTATGTGTTTGCTCATTTGCTTATTAAAACTTTCAAAAGTGCTTACTCCTTCTTCACTACCAGGAAAACTTGGAAGAATTTCCAATTCAGAAAAAGCTACTAATTCACCATTAACCTTATTAAAAACTTCGGTATTTTTTATTTCTCGATTAAGTGCTAATTCTTTGAGTTCTGAATCTGATGTAGTTTCAAATGAACTTGGCATTTTTAGAGCCGTAATAACAACTTCACTTAACGCAGCTGTTGTATTTACTTCGCTTTTTGCCTCTACCGCATCTATTTTAGCATTGTTCTCTGTTTCACAAGAGGTATAAAATAACATACCTGCAACTAATGGCACCAATGCTAAATATTTTAGCTTTAAAACTTTACCAGATTTTGATTTTTGTAACATAACTATTCGTTTTTTAATTAATGATGATTTATAAAAATGGTTGATGAATGAGATATTTTTTGTCTCAAAAATTTGAGATAATAATAACTCGTATTGTTCTTTTTTACTCGTTTTTTTAACTTTAGAGTCTGCTATAAACTCATGTACTTCTGCTATTCTGTTTTGATAAATATATACTAGTGGATTGAACCAAAGGGCAATGCGCATTACCTCAAAAAACAATAAATCTAAAGTGTGTTTTTGCTTAACATGTACTAACTCGTGCTCTAAAATGCCTTCTTCGTTTTCTTTTGTAACCGCATCGCCTATAAAAACAGTGTTGTAAAATGAAAATGCATTATTACTTTTTGGGATTGTTACTTTTATATAGTCTGAAAATTTTTGCTTTTCTCCCGCTTGCTTCAATTTTATAATCTGATAAATTTTATAAACAAACAATGCAAATGATATTACTACGCCAATTACAAATACCACTTTAAGCCACGGAAAACTGCTCTCTGCTGCAGCTTGTGGTGAATTTGCTGTTAATACAATTTCATCTAAAACAATGGCTGCATATTGCTGTGATACTACAGTTTTAAAGACTGGCAACTTTACAAAAGGTAAAAATAAAGACACTAAAAACGTACCTATTAAATACACCCGGTTGCTTTGAAAAAAAGTCTCCTTTTTTAAAAACAAATCATAAATTGCCAAAAACAACAACTGAAATGTTACTACTAAAACTATATACTGTATCATAACTATTCTTTTTTATCGTCCTCTTTAATATCTTCTAAAATAGATTCCAATTCAGATAAACTCATATCGTTCTTTTTCATAAAAAAAGAAACCATACTTTTAAATGAACCTTGAAAATATCCTTCCATTAATTTATTTATAGACTGATTGCTATAATCTGCTTTTTTTATCAACGGAAAATACAGATATCCTCTTCCTAATTTTTCGTGGCCAACAAAGCCTTTATTTTCTAAAATACGTACAATAGTAGATACTGTATTATAGGCTGGTTTTGGTGTTGGCAATTTTTCTATAACAGCTGCTACAGTTGTTTTTTCTAACTCCCATAGCACTTGCATAATTTCTTCCTCTGCCTTTGTTAATTGCTTCATTCTCTTTTATTTTATATATATTCTAGAATATTTTGAATATTAAATTAGTACTATTTATCTTATATTCTTTCGCTAATATAACTAATATTTTAGTTTAAACTAATTTTTTAGGTAAAAAATTTGTAACAAATTGTTGTTATCTTCGTCAAACAAGTAAACTATTGTATGGATATAGCGCTTTTAATAATTGGTTTTGTTCTAATACTAACTGGTATTATAGGGAGTTTTTTACCAGTATTACCTGGGCCTCCAATTAGTTGGTTGGGTCTATTAGTACTTTATTTAACCAAAGCTATACCTAACGATTGGGTTTTTCTTGGTATAACTTTAGCCGTAGCTCTAATAGTTTTTGCATTAGATTATATTATTCCTGCAATTGGAACTAAAAAATTTGGAGGCACAAAAGCTGGTATGATAGGTACAACTATTGGCCTATTAGTAGCTGTATTTTTTCCTGTTCTTGGAGTATTTGGAATTGTAGTTTGGCCTTTTGTTGGTGCTTTAGTAGGTGAGCTTTTAAATAAAGCCGACCAAAAAACAGCTTTAAAAGCTGCTTTTGGTTCCTTTATTGGTTTTTTAACAGGTACTTTTTTAAAATTTATTGTTGCTATAGTATACCTTGGTTTATTTGTATCTAAAGTATGGGAATATAGTGAAGCGTTGTTTCCGTTTTTTTATAATTAAAACCACAAGTATGAAAAAAATACTATCAGCCATTCTACTACTTTCCTTTTTAATTTCTTGTGGACAAAAAAAGGTTAGCACCCAAACTGCAACTAATATAGATACGGTACGTATTAAAAATGACTTGCTAAAAATTACAAAAACACAAAATAGCCGGAATTATAAAAATATAGAAACTCTTAACTCAATTGCTAGCTACATTAAAGTGGAACTTGCTAAGGTGTGCGACACTACTACTTACCAAGAATATAAGGTTGAGAATGAAACTTATAAAAATGTCCTTGGCTCTATTGGCACAGAATATAAAGAACGGTTAATTATTGGTGCCCACTATGATGTATACGGCGATCAAGAAGGTGCAGATGATAATGCAAGTGGCGTTGCAGGATTATTAGAATTAGCACGTTTATTAGCCAAAGAGAAACTTGATTATAGAATAGATTTTGTTGCCTATACTTTAGAAGAACCTCCTTTTTTTAGAACTGAGAAAATGGGAAGTTATGTGCATGCAAATTACTTAAAGGAAAACAACATAACCGTAAAAGGTATGATTTGCTTAGAAATGATTGGTTATTATAAGGACGAACCCAATACACAAACCTACCCAATTAAAGAGATGAGCACCATTTATGGCAATCGTGCTAATTTTATAACTGTTGTTCAAAATGAAAAAAGCGGCAATTTTGGTGCTGAAATTGAAAACTTAATGAAGAAACAGAAACTTATACCTACTGTATCTTTTAAAGGCTCTTCTCTTGTTACTGGCGTGGATTTTTCAGATCATTTAAACTACTGGAATTTAAATTACCCAGCAGTTATGATCACCAATACCTCTTTTTACCGCAACAAGAATTATCACACAAATAAGGACTCTCTTGAAACATTAAACATAAACAAGATGAGTGCGGTTATTCAGCAACTCTACTTTACTATTAAGGAACTCTAATAGTTAAAGCCAAGTTGTTTTATCTTCAACAGCACCTCTAGTTGCTTCCGGAAGTTCATCATCTGTGTACCCCATATAAAAGAAACCCAAACAAACTTCTCCTTCTTCCATTGCAAAAAAATCGCCCATATGTTTTATTAAGCCAGGAGAACTCCAATAACTACCTATACCTAAATCTGTGCACATAAGCCACATATTTTGTACTGCCATTGCCGTTGCCGCAACTTCTTCCCATTCTGGCACAGACTCATTAGGGTCTCTCTGCATACAAATAGCTATTATTGCTCCTGCCTTTTGCGGATTGTTTATTAGTTTTTCTACCTTAAATTTCTTTGGATTTGGGTCGTTTTCCATATATTTTAAAGACAAAAACATTCCTAGTTTTGCTCTAGTTTCTCCTTGTATTACTTTAAAACGCCAAGGTTCAGTTTTTTTGTGAGATGGTGCCCAATTACCTGCCTCCAAAACCTTTTCAATTAATTCTTTAGCTATTGGTTTGCTATTGTATTGCGCAGGAAACACAGATCTCCTCTTCTTTATTATATCAAAAATCATAATTCAATTTTAATCAAAATTTACATAAAACTTAACTACCCTCTAGTTTTACCTATTCTGTAGGCAGAATAAGATAGTATTAGTAAAAATAAAACTTTAATTACAAAGAGTACATTAGTAAAGGCTGATAATATTTTAGTTACAGGAGAAATTTCTTTATCGCCTCCACTTTCTTGAAAGCCTATGGTTGATTGTAAAAAAGAATCAACAACATAAATAATTTTACTTAACAGCAATATTAACCCCAAACAAAATAACAGAACTAAAATGCCTACAAATACATTTTTGAATTTCCCTCTTATCATTCTAAAAAAATAAATAACAAAGAAAATAAGAGCTCCTAAAAACCAAAAGAAAGGAGTATTTGAAAAAACAAAATAGGTATCGTGAATATTTATATCTATTGTTTCATCAGCTTTAAATCCATCAATTCCAAATATCAATACTAAGGTTAAAAATGATGTTAATACAGCACCTAAAAACCATAAAAATTCTTTTTTTGAAAAAGTCATAAAATATTTGTGAGTTATTACTTACTTCAAATATATCTATTTTTCATCACCCAACAACAACTGCATACAATGTTTTAAAACCGGGTTTCTATTGTCTTCTTTCCAAATAACAGACAATACGGCTCGCTGCGGTATTTTTTTTAGTTCTATAAATTTTACATTCATATTAAAACCTTGTTGCAAAGATGTAGGTACAATGGCAACTCCCAAATTGTTTTCTACCAATGTAAAAATAGTTTGCGCATGTACAGACTTATGAGAAACCTTTGGTGTAAAACCAGCATCTTCACAAATACTCATTACCGTATCATAATACAGCGGACTGTAATCTTGTGAAAACAGAATAAAATTTTCTCCTTTAAACTGTTCCATTCCATTAAATTTAGTTTCTGTTATTTTATGGTTTGCTGGTACAACCACAGAAAATGTATCATTAAATACTGGTTTAATACACAAACCCTTTGGTACCCTAACCATACGCACAAAACCAATATCTAAACCATCTTTTAAAACAGCATTTAACTGTGCATTGTTAGAGAGTTCTTCTAAACTTGTATTAATTTCTGGGAAAGCATCTTTCAGCTTTAATAACAAATCCGGAATTACGGTTTGCATTGCAGAACCCAAAAAACCTATGTTAAGCTCACCAAACTTACCCTGACTTACCAATTTTATATGTCGTTTTGTTAACTCTAAATGGTTTAAAATAAACTCTATTTCATCTTTTAAGTATACTCCAGCAGCTGTTAAGGAAACCTTTTTTTTATTTCTAATAAAAAGCTGTGTCTCTAAAATTTCTTCCATTTGCTTTATTTGTCTACTTAAACCTGGTTGCGATATAAACAAACGTTCTGCTGCTTTTCTAAAGTGTAATTCTTCTGCTACAGCTAAAAAATAATTAAAATGGCGTAACTCTATTTGATAACTCATAGTTATTAATTATTGATAAATATGATATTGGTAATCATCAAACATAATCAATAATTTTATAGTATTAAAATATATGCTATGCGTAACGCACCTAAGACCTTTAATTTTGGAGAAGATCATTTAACGGCTGGTATTGCTCTTTCAATTGCAAGAGGCAAAACCAAAGGGTTAATTTCAGATTTTTCTCGTATAAAAATAAGAAACAGCAGTAAAACTGTTGCTAATATTGTAGAAAAGGGAGATCCTGTTTATGGTATAAACACCGGGTTTGGACCTTTATGTACTACTAAAATATCTAAAGAAGAAACAAAAATATTACAAAGTAACATTTTAAAAAGTCATAGTGTTGGTGTTGGCGAACCAATAGATAAAGAGATTGCTAAACTTATGCTTATCTTAAAAATGAATAGTCTTGCACAAGGATATTCTGGTATTGCAGAAGCAACTTTAGACCGTATTTTATGGCATATAAATACTGATGCTATTCCTGTTGTGCCGGCTCAAGGTTCTGTTGGCGCATCTGGTGATTTGGCTCCGCTTTCTCATTTGTTTTTACCATTAATTGGTTTGGGTAAGGTTAATTATATGGGTGAGATTATGGAAACCTCATCTTTGTTTGATAAAACAGAAATGCAAAGCATAAACTTAGGTCCTAAAGAAGGTTTAGCGCTAATTAACGGCACACAGTTTATTGCTGCACACGCTGTAAAAGTGGTAGAAAAATTGCAAAGTTGCCTTGCACAAGCAGATATTATTGGTGCAATGATGATTGAAGGCTTGCAAGGTTCTATTAAACCATTTTATAATGAACTGCACGCATTACGCCCTTTTAAAGGCAATATGTATGTTGCTAAAAAAGTAAAACGCTTGCTTAAAGGATCTGAGATAATGGAAGATCATGCAAATTGCAATAGGGTACAAGATCCTTATTCTTTGCGTTGTATTCCGCAAGTTCACGGTGCATCTAGAAATGCGTGGTTGCATTTAAAAGAATTGTTAGAGATTGAGTTAAATTCGGTTACAGATAATCCTATTATTATAGATGAAGAACTAACAATTAGTGGTGGTAGTTTTCACGGTCAGCCTTTAGCTATGGCATTAGACTATGCTTGTTTAGCTGCGTCTGAGGTTGGTAACATATCTGACCGAAGAATATACTTAGCCTTAGAAGGTAATAGCCCTGGAGTGCCTAAATTATTAATGAATGAAACCGGAATTAACTCTGGTTATATGATATTGCAATACACTACTGCTGCCTTAGCTAGTGAAAATAAAGGTCTTTGTTTTCCTTCTAGTGCAGATAGTATACCAACGTCTTTAGGACAAGAAGACCACGTAAGTATGGGATCTATTGGAGGACGCAAAGCACTACAAGTTATTGGTAATGTAGAAAAAATATTAGCTATAGAAATGCTAACTGCTGCACAAGCTTTTGAATTTAGAAAACCACTTAAATCGGGCTTATTTTTAGAAGAAGTACATAAAAAAATTAGAGAAAAAGTTGCCTTTGCAGATAAAGATCGTGTGTTTGCTACCGATATTGAAGCAGGAATAGAAATGATACAAAACCAAACCATTTTAAATGCTATTGAAGAGGTAAAAGAACGAGAAAATTTAGAAATGGAAATTCCGTTTGCAGATGAATTTGAAATCTACTAATATGAAACAAAAACTTATAGGTCCGTTTACACAACTATTACCAATGACAGGCATTGCCGTTAAAGGTGCCGTTAAGGATGAAGAACTTGTAGTTATAGAAAATGGCGGTATTATAGTTGAAAATAATACTATAATAGCTGTTGGCACATACAAAGAGTTATTAAAACAAATAGACATTAAAAATACCTTGCTAGAAGAAGTAATAGGTGATAGTGTTTGCTTCCCTGGTTTTATAGATTCTCATACACATATTTGTTTTGGTGGCACCAGAGCTAATGATTATGCTATGCGTAATGCCGGCAAAACTTATTTAGAAATTTCTAAAGCTGGTGGTGGCATTTGGGACACAGTAACACAAACCAGAAAAGCTAGTATTTTAGAATTAGAAGATGGTATTACTAAAAGAGCTAACAAACATTTAAAAAATGGCGTTACTACTATAGAGGTTAAAAGTGGCTACGGTTTATCGGTTTATGAAGAACTTAAAATGCTACGCGCTATAAAAAATGTGGATAACAGAATTAAAGCAGATTTAGTCTCTACTTGCTTGGCTGCACATATGCACCCTAAAGATTACCCTGGTACGGCAAGTGAGTATTTAGAAGAAATAAGCATCTCCCTTTTCCCCCTTTTAAAAGAAGAACGTTTAACAACCAGAATTGATGCTTTTATTGAAGAAGGTGCTTTTACAGCAGAAGTAATTGCACCTTACTTTAAAAAGGCAAAGGAAATGGGCTTTACAATAACGGTACATGCAGATCAGTTTTCTACAGGTGGTAGCAAAGTGGCTGTAGATTTTAACGCTATAAGTGCAGACCATTTAGAAGCAAGTACTACAGAAGAAATAAATATTTTAGCAAAAAGCAATGTTATTGCTACAGCTTTACCTGGCGCTAGTATTGGTTTAGGTTGTGCGTTTACACCTGCTCGTAAGTTATTAGATGCTGGTGGTGCAGTTGCTATTGCTAGTGACCACAATCCGGGTTCTGCTCCTATGGGAGACTTACTTACCCAAGCCTCAATCTTAGGAACTTTTCAAAAACTGAGTAATGCAGAGGTTTTATCTGGTATTACTTTTAGAGCTGCGGCGGCACTAGGCCTTAAAGATAGAGGTGTGTTAAACAGTGGGTTTATGGCAGATTTTATTGCTTTTCCAACAGCAAACTATAAAGAAATTTTATACCAACAAGGACAACTAAAACCAAATATGGTTTGGAAAAAAGGAACTAAAATAGCTTAAAAAAATAACGAATTCAGCTTCATTATAACATATAAAAAATGGATTTTAAATCTCAAATTCTGCAAGGTATTCCATCTCTATTACCTCCAAAAAAAAATTACACCACAAATGCTAATCACGCTCCAAAAAGAAAAGACATTCTTTTTTTAGACGAAAAAAAATTGGCTCTAAAAAATGCCTTACGTTATTTTCCTGTTGCTTGGCACGCAGAATTATCAAAAGAGTTTGCTAATGAACTACTAAGTTATGGACGTATTTATATGTTTAGGTTTAAGCCCAAATATGATATTTATGCCAGACCAATATCAGAATATCCAGCAAAAACACCACAAGCTGCTGCATTGCAATTAATGATTATGAATAACTTAGACCCTGCAGTTGCACAACATCCAGAGGAACTTATTACCTATGGTGGTAATGGTGCTGTTTTTCAGAATTGGGCGCAATACTTGTTAACTATGCAATATTTAGCAACAATGACAGAAGAACAAACTCTGCATATCTATTCTGGTCATCCAATGGGACTTTTTCCTTCTACCAAAGATGCACCTAGAGTTGTTGTTACTAATGGTATGATGATTCCTAACTATTCTAAGCCAGATGATTGGGAAAAATACAATGCACTTGGGGTTACCCAGTACGGACAAATGACTGCTGGTTCTTATATGTACATTGGCCCACAAGGTATTGTACACGGAACCACAATTACAGTTATGAATGCCTTTAGAAAAGTACTGCAACCTAATGAAACACCTTCTGGAAAAATATTTTTAACTGCTGGTTTGGGTGGTATGAGTGGAGCACAACCAAAAGCTGGTAATATAGCTGGTTGCATTACTATTTGTGCAGAAGTTAATGCTGCAGCTGCCACCAAAAGACATACACAAGGCTGGGTAGACGTTTTAATTGACTCTATTGACGATTTAGTTGATAGAACTAAAAAAGCACAAGAGAATAAAGAGGTTGTTTCTATTGCTTACATTGGAAATATTGTAGAAGTTTGGGAACGTTTTTATGATGAAAATATTTTTATTCATTTAGGGTCAGATCAAACATCTTTACACAACCCTTGGGCAGGTGGTTATTACCCTGCAGGTATTTCTTTTAAAGAATCTAATGAGTTAATGAGTACCAATCCTGATGCTTTTAAGCAAAAAGTACAAGAATCTTTAAAAAGACAGGTAGCTGCAATTAATAAGCATACAGCAAATGGTACTTATTTTTTTGATTATGGCAATGCCTTTTTACTTGAAGCATCGCGTGCAGGCGGCGATGTTATGGCAGAAAACAATATAGATTTTAAGTACCCATCTTATGTACAAGATATATTAGGACCTATGTGTTTTGATTATGGTTTTGGTCCTTTTCGCTGGGTATGTTCTTCTGGTAAACCTGAAGATTTACAAAAAACAGATGCTATTGCTTTAAAAGTAATGGAAGAAATTAAGGCTACCGCTCCAGAAGAAATTCAGCAACAAATGCAAGATAATATTACTTGGATTAGAGAAGCTGAACAAAACAAGCTGGTTGTTGGCTCACAAGCGCGTATTTTATATGCAGACGCAGAAGGTAGAGCTAAAATTGCAGAAGCTTTTAATAAAGCTATAAAAACAGGAGAACTTTCTGCCCCTGTAGTTTTAGGTAGAGATCACCATGATGTTAGCGGTACAGATTCTCCGTTTAGAGAAACCAGTAATATTTATGATGGCAGTAAATTTACCGCAGATATGGCCATACATAATGTAATTGGAGACAGTTTTAGAGGCGCAACTTGGGTATCTGTACATAACGGTGGCGGTGTTGGCTGGGGAGAAGTTATTAATGGCGGTTTTGGTATGGTGTTAGATGGTTCTACAGAGGCTTCAAAAAAGTTGAAAAATATGCTTTTTTACGATGTTAATAACGGAATATCTAGACGAAGCTGGGCACGTAACAAAGAGGCTATTTTTGCCATAGAACGAGAGATGAAAAGAACACCAGAACTAAAGGTTACTGTTCCTAATTTGGTTGAAGAGCATTTATTAGATAATTTATTTGCGTAGCCGTAGAATTACAATTAATTTTAAAACATTAAAAAATAACAATACCCCTTATGTTCTGTTATAAAAATAATTAATAGAACAATAGATAATAGGTATAGTTCGTTGTTAAGGAAATAGGAATTTATTTGACTAACTTTGTATAATATTAAAAAATAAAATTATGGCATTAGAAATAACAGACGCAACTTTTGACGAAGTTGTTTTAAAAAGTGACAAACCAGTTGTTGTAGATTTTTGGGCAGCTTGGTGTGGTCCATGTAGAATGGTTGGTCCTATTATTGACGAAGTTAGTTCTGAGTACGAAGGAAAAGCTGTTGTTGGTAAAGTAGATGTAGATGCAAACCAAGAATTTGCAGCTAAATATGGTGTACGTAACATACCTACAGTATTAGTATTTAAAGGTGGTGAAATGGTTAGCAGACAAGTTGGCGTTTCTCCTAAACAAGTTTACACAGACGCAATAGACGCTTTATTATAGTCTATAAACATACAATTATAAAAAAGGGTTTGGCGTTTGTCAAACCCTTTTTTATTTTTACTACTTACCTTTTTTTATTTATGAAAAAAATTACGCTCCTTACACTACTAGCCTTAACCTTAATTGGTTGTCCTCAAAAAAAAGAATTTAAACCTTTACAAGTTGAAAAAGGAATTTCTTTAGACCTTGCAAATTATAGAAAAGAACAAATTAAGAACTTGCATTATGCGCTAAATTTTTCTATTCCTAAAAGTCAAGAAGATCCAATACCTACTACATTAGTACTTGCTGCAAACATTACCGACCTGCAATATGATCTAATTTTAGATTTTAATGAAAATAAAGATCATTTAAAAACACTTAGCGTAAATGGTAAAAGCACTCCAATTAACCATACCAACGAGCATTTAATTATAGATAAAAATGCATTAGTAATAGGAGAAAATAAAATTGATATTTCTTTTAACGCAGGTGAGTTATCACTTAACAGAAACAAAGAGTTTTTATATACGTTATTAGTGCCAGACAGGGCTAGCACATTGTTTCCGTGTTTAGACCAACCTAACTTAAAAGCAACTTACGACTTAACCATTACTGCTCCTAAAGATTGGAAAGTGCTTTGCGGTGGTACAGAAAAAGAACAAATAGAAAAAGAAGAGTACACTACTCATATTTTTAATACCACTGATAAAATGAGTACTTACTTGTTTTCATTTGTTGCTGGTAAATTTTCTGAAGAAGTAAAAAACCCTGGTGCTTTTGATATGCGCTTTTTATACAGAGAAAATAATAAAGAAAAAATTGCAGAGAGTACAAATGAGGTTTTTAACATTCACCAACAGTCTTTAGATTTTTTAATAGATTATACCAACTATGATTTTCCTTTTCAGAAAATGGACTTTGCTAGTATTCCTCCTTTTCAATATGGCGGTATGGAACACGTAGGCGCAATACAATATAGAGAATCGTCTTTATTTTTAGATAAGAATGCTACGCAGAACCAAAAGTTATCTCGTGCTAAGTTAATTGCACATGAAACATCACATATGTGGTTTGGAGATTTGGTTACTATGCAATGGTTTGATGATGTTTGGCTAAAAGAAGTGTTTGCCAACTTTATGGCAGATAAGATTATGAATCCGCTTTTTCCAGATATAGATCATCAATTAAAATTTATGATGACACACTACCCTAGTGCATATTCTGAAGATCGTACTAAAGGCACAAATCCTATTAAGCAACATTTGGGCAATTTAAAAAATGCAGGCTCTTTATATGGTCGTATTATTTACAACAAAGCACCAATAATGATGCAGCAATTAGAAGCTGTATTAGGAAAAGATGCTTTTAAAGAGGGAATGCAAGAGTATATAAAAACGTATGCCAATGACAATGCAGATTGGAACGACTTGGTTTCTATTTTAGATAAAAAATCTGATGTAGATATTAAACAATGGTCTAATGTGTGGGTAAACCAACCTGGAAGACCAGTTTTTACAGATAATATTACCTACAAGGATAACAAAATAACCAATTTTACAATTACGCAAAAGGCAGAAGATGGTACAGATAAAATATGGCCACAATCTTTTGCTATACAACTTGTGTATAAAGACAGTGTAAAAACTATAAATGCAGCAATAAATAGTAAAAACCTTCAACTAAAAGAAACTATAGGACTTGCAAAGCCAGAGCAAATTATATACAACGCTAACGGTTTTGGATATGGAGTTTTTCCGGTTAATGTTGCTCATATTTCTAAAATAAAAGAAATTAAAGATGCTACCGCTCGTGGTTACAGCTATATAAATTTATATGAAGTGTTTTTAAATAATAAGGTACCAGCTTTAGATGCTTTTAATATATTTTTAAACGGAGTAGCATCAGAAAAAAATGAGCTTGTTTTAAATTATATTACAGGAAGAACTAGAGATATTTACTGGAAATTTTTATCAGAAAAACATAAAGAAAAAATTCAGACTACAACAGAAAGTAAGTTGTTTGCATTATTAAATAGCTCTAAACCAAAGGCTTTCAAAAAAGATATATTTAATCTGTATAAATCGCTTGCCATATCTTCTAAAGCATTAGAAAATTTACACGCTATTTGGACAAAAGAATTGAGTATACCACAATTATTTTTAAATGAGGATGATTACACTAGTCTTGCAAGCGAATTATCTTTAAAAAAGCACCCAAAGGCTACAGAAATTATAAAAGAACAAGAAAAGCGTATTAGCAACCCAGATAAACTTGCCAAATTTATATGGCTACAACCATCTATAAGTAACAATGTAAAGCAAAGAGATGCTTTTATGGTTTCATTATTTGATGCCAAAAACAGAGAAAAAGAATCTTGGGTTATAACAGCACTAAGCTACATTCACCATCCGCTACGCCAAAATGAAAGTAAAAAGCATTTGACAAAATGTTTACAAAAGTTAGAAGAGGTGCAACTTACAGGAGATATATTTTTTCCAAAAAACTGGTTGGCAAGTTGTATTGGTAAATACAGCTCTAAAGATGCTTACCAAATACGTGAAGATTTTTTAAGCAAAAACCCTAACTTTAACCCTATTCTACTAAAAAAACTATTGCAAACTACAGATGATTTAGAAAGAGCGCAAACCATAAAAAAGTAAATTATGAACCTAAAGGACAATTTAAATGCGCAACCACTGCTAAACCTAGAGTTACTAGCAAAACAGGTGGTAGAGGGTTTTATTAGCGGAATACATAAAAGTCCGTTTCATGGGTTTTCTGCCGAGTTTGCAGAGCACAAAATTTACAATAAAGGAGAAAGCACCAAGCATATAGACTGGAAACTTTTTGCAAAAACAGATAAGTTATACACTAAAAGATATGAGGAAGAAACCAATTTAAGGTGTCATATGATCTTAGACAACTCTGCCTCTATGTATTATCCTGAAACAAAAAAACTAGATGTAAATAACCTAAATAAAATAGGGTTTGGCGTTTTAGCCATTGCCGGATTAATGAATATTTTAAAAAAACAGAGAGATGCTGTTGGTTTAAGTATTTATTCTGATGCTTACAACTATTATGTATCAGAAAAAAGTAGTGAACGCCACCACCAAATGTTGTTGGCAAAGCTTACAGAAGTGGTAACAGATAAAAATCCGGCTCAAAAAACAAAAACATATACCTATTTACACCAGATAGCCGAAAAAATGCACAGGCGTAGTTTGGTTTTTCTTTTTACTGACATGTTTCAGACCGAAGAAGAGGACATAAAATTGTTTGAAGCATTACAACATTTAAAATATAATAAACATGAAGTTGTACTTTTTCATCTCCTTGATAAAGAAAAAGAACATTTTTTTAATTTTGATGATGCACCAAAGCGTTTTGTAGATGTAGAGACCAAACAAGAGATAGATTTATATGCTGAAAACGTAAAAGAAGCTTACCAAAAAGAGCTAACTAATTACTTATCAGACATTAAATTAAAATGCGCACAATACAAGATAAAATATGTTGGCGTAGATATTGCTAAAAATTTTGCTTCGGTTTTTAACACGTATATGGTTGAGCGACAAAAATTTTAATTTTTTTTGAAAATTTCTTCAAAAAAGTTTTGCTGAATTAAATAACCTCTGTATATTTGCAACCGCTAAACGCCACGGTCTGGTAGTTCAGTTGGTTAGAATACCTGCCTGTCACGCAGGGGGTCGCGGGTTCGAGTCCCGTCCAGACCGCAAAAACCTTCAACATTTGTTGAAGGTTTTTTTGGTTTTATACCTTTTTTAAGGTGAAAAAAATCAGATCATCTTATAAAAGTTTTTAGCTCTAATTCTGTTTTTTATCAAAATCACTCGCCAAAACATCTCTCCTAAATTAAACTTTATTTTAATCATTTATATTTGTGACTTCATCAGTTTAAAGAAAAACTCTAATTTTAGACTTTAAAAAAAGATAGACATATATGGCATCAGGTTTTTTTGCATTATTAGATGATATAGCAGCGCTTATGGATGACGTTGCTGTAATGAGTAAAGTTGCTGCTAAAAAGACAGCAGGTATACTTGGAGACGATTTAGCGGTGAATGCAGAAAAGGCTTCAGGGTTTATATCAGACAGAGAATTACCTGTGCTTTGGGCAATTACAAAAGGATCGTTTTTAAATAAACTTATAATACTTCCCTTTGCGTTTTTATTAAGTGCTTTTATACCAATTGCGGTAACTATTATACTTGTTTTAGGCGGATTGTATTTGGCTTATGAAGGTGCAGAAAAAATTTATGAGTTTTTAGCCGGTCATAAACACGAGAGTAATGAGCTTTTAGATGAAGACATTACTATTGAAGAACTACAAAAACTTGAAAAAGGACGTATTAAATCGGCCATATTTACAGATTTCATCCTTTCTGTAGAAATTGTAATTATTGCATTAGGTACAGTTACAGATCAGCCAATTTCTACACAAATAATGGTGGTAACAGTAATTGCCATTATTGCCACTGTTGGTGTTTATGGTATAGTTGCACTAATTGTTAGAATGGATGAATTTGGTTTAAAACTAATTAACCTAAACGAACAAGACAATAGTTTTTCTGACAAAGTAGGCAGACTGCTAGTAAACGCTTTACCTTGGGTAATTAAATTTTTAGCCGTTGTAGGCACACTAGCACTACTTTCTGTTGCTGGTGGCGTATTTGCACACAACATAGACTTTTTACACCACTTAATTGAAGATGTTCCGTTACCAGCTATGCTAAAAGAATTTTTATTAGGACTAGTAATTGGACTTTTAACTTTACCTATTATTGGCTTGTTTAAAAAGCTTTTTGGCAAAAAGAAAGATAAACATTAAACATAATATTTATACAAAACAAAAAACCTTCAGTTAACTGAAGGTTTTTGTTTTTTAAGCTTGTAGCTATTTAATGCAGTAAGTAAACTTTTAACAATACTGCAGGCTCATTAAACTTGTTAGATATACCATGTGCAACGGTACCATCAAAAAATAATAAATCTCCTTGGTCTAATGTTACCTCGTTGCCTTTTAGTGTATAAGTTGGCGAACCACTTAACACATAAACAAGTTCATTTGCATTGGTAGAAATAGGTTTTCTAACCGCTAATGGTAGTACCGTTATTAAATATACACGTATACTTTCTCCTTTAGAAGTATTAGATAATAAATGTGTATACTCTAATTGTTCAGAGTCTTCTCGGTCTTCTCTGGTTCCTGTACCCTTTTTAATAAGAATATAATCTCCATCAATACTAGAAGAAAGTTCTAATTCAGACAACTCTATCTGCAAGGTTTGCATAATTTTAAGCAAAACCGGTAAAGAGGGAGTTGTTCTAAGGTTCTCAATCTTTGAAATTAACCCTGCGCTTACGCCCGTTCTTTTGGCGACTTGCTGTAGGGTTAAGTTTCTCTTTTGGCGAGCCAGCTTTAGCTGTCTGCCAATGTTTATCAAAATGTCATCCATAAATAATTGGTTAGTGTAATAGTATGACTATCTACAGTTTATGTACCTCAAAAATAAGAATTATTTATTTATAGTATTAGTATTACAGCTAGGGTTTTATTTAACAAAATAAAAACAGTCTACAAACTAACCTTCTCTAAAATACCGTCTTTTAAACTTAAAATACTAGTTGCTAGTTTTTTAGCTTCACTTTCTGAGTGTGATATATGAACAATTACAAGTTGTAACTTTTGTGCTAAATTTTGGAGTAATAATATAATTTCTGACTTTGTAGCTTGGTCTAATGCACTTAAAGGCTCGTCTAAACACAAAATTTGAGGATAAAAACTTAAAGCCCTACCAAGTGCCACACGTTGTTTTTCTCCTCCACTTAAGTTATCTACGCTTCTGTTTAGTAGTTGTTCTACTCCTAATAAAACAGCTAACTCTTGCACTCTTTCTTCAATTTTTAATTTAGGCCATTTTCTTATTTTTAGTGCAAAGCCTATATTTTCTGCTACTGTCATTGTAGAAAATAAAGCTCCGTCTTGCGGCACGTATCCTATTTGCCTTTGACCAGGAACTAGGTTTGTTATATTATTAGAGTGCAGTAATACTTGCCCTTTTTTTACTTTTCGCAATCCACAAATAGCCTCTATAAGTGTTGTTTTACCACTACCTGTTTTACCCATTAGCACCAAATACTCACCTTTATCAACTTTAAAATTAATATTAGACAAGCTAAAAGCACCTTGTTCTATTTCTAAATCTACACATTGTAACATAGGCTAAAAAGTATGTTTTTTAGTTCCATATATTCTAACTAACAGCAACACCAAAAAACCAGATGCTATCATTATTAAAGACACAGCTACAGCTGCTTCTATATTCCCTACAGACATTTCTAAAAACACTGTGGTTGGCAACACCTCTGTTCGCATTCTTGTAGCACCTGCAAAAATTAAAATAGGGCCAAATTCTCCCAAAGCTCTTGCCCACGCTAAAGAAGCTGCAGTTAAAATTCCGCTTTTAGCTTGTGGTAGTAAAATATAAAAAAAAGACTGTCTCTGGTTACAGCCCAAAGTTAGTGCAACCTGTTCTTGTCTATTATTAATTTGCGAAAACGTAACATACATTGTACGTACAGCAAAGGCACAAGCAACCATAAACTGTGCTATTACAACACTGTACACTGTATAGGTAATTCTTAAATGACTCTCTATAAACTGCCCCAACGTTGTCTGAAAAAGTAATAGCAAACTTAAACCAACCACTAGTGGTGGTAACACTATAGGTATATCTAAAATAGCATCAATAATTTTTTTAAATTTAAAGTTATAACGCGCCATAAAATAGCCAATTGGTATAGCCACTATAACGCTTAACAACATTGTAATTGTGCTGCTCACCAAACTTAATTTTATAGCATACTGTATTTCCTTACTAGCTAAAGCCTTAAAAATATGATCTGGTGTGGTATAAAAAAAATCGGCCAACACCATTGCTAATATTAAAACTATATATGTAGACGCTACAATGCCCATTACCAAATAAAATGGTACGTTAGACCTAACCTTATGCTGTTTTATATGTTGCTCTTCTTTTTTGATAACTACGTATTATATTAGTACATTTTATACCCTAATTTTTTTAACACACTTTTACTTTTTGCATTCTGTAATAAAAATTCTGTAAACTTTAATGCCTCAGTTTGTTGTTTAGACCATTTTAAAACTCCAATTACTGCGTGCTCTTTATGCTGTTTAAAATTAGCTAACTCTATAGCATCTATTTCTTTGTACTGGTTAGCTGTAACATCCCAAATAACACCCGCATCTATAGTATTTAGTTTAATAGCATTAGCAACGTCAGACACTGTTGGCATTTGTACATATACGCATTTTTTAACTGCATCCCAATTACCAGATTCTTGCAGTATTTTTTTAGTTACAGTTCCTACAGATGCCGCATCTGGGTTAGCAATACCAAACCTAATACCTTTTTTACACACATCTTTAATAGTTGTTATATTTTTTGGGTTATTTGCACTAACTGCCAATACTGGAGTTATAGCAACTAATGGCTTACTTTGCTGTATTATATTGTATGCAATTGCTTGCTGCATGTAACTTGCATCTGCAGACAGGTACAAATCTCCTTGCTTGGCAACTCTAATATTAGCCAATAACGTACCAGAACCTCCATATTGCAAATCTATTTGTATACCTGTTTCTTTATAATATTCTTTTGCAACTTCTTCTAAAACAGGCTTTACTACAGCAGCACAATACACTAATAGTGTTTTTTGATTCTGCTTGTTTTTACAGCCTATCATTAAAAAAAATAAACATACAAGCACTATTACTCTTGTTGTACCAGTAAACTTCATTAGCATAAATTAAACTACTAAATTAAAAGTTTTACACTAAAACAATTGTATTTCCTGGTCTAATCTATTTTTTATTTAATTTGAAGTTTAAAAACTAAAATAACACCTTACTTTTGAGTTATAAATTTGTAAAATGGACAACTTTAAAAAACCAGATTCTTCTTTATGGCAAGGCCGAAAATCTAATGCCAATCTATATCTTCATGAAAAAGTAATTTGCGTAGATACTTTAAAACAAGAAACCACTAAAACTTTTGCTATATTAAGCTACGCTTGTGATGAAGGTGTTAAACGCAACCAAGGCAGAGTTGGTGCTGTTACTGGTCCAGAAGCTATTGTAAGGCAATTGGCTAAAATGCCAAATCATTTAAAAAAAGATACTCAGCTTTTAGATGTTGGCACTGTTTTTTGTGCTGATAATGATATGGAGCAAGCACAACAAACTTTAGCTAATACGGTTACTACTTTACTAAAAAACAATACTTTTCCTATTGTTTTAGGTGGTGGCCACGATATTGCTTACGGACATTATAATGGCATTTTAAATGCGGTTGAAAAACACAAAACTATTGGTATTATTAATTTTGATGCTCACTTTGATTTAAGAGCTAATACAAATGGAAATAATTCTGGAACACCATTTTATCAAATAGCAGAAGATTGTAAAACCAACAATATTCCGTTTAATTATTTGTGTTTAGGAATTAGAGATGATGCCAATGACGCTTCTCTTTTTAAAACAGCAAAAGAACTTAAGGTTACGGTTATTAAAAATGAAGATTTTAACCTACATCAATCTATAAAAATACTAGAACAAATTTCTGCTTTTATAGCCAATGTAGATGTGGTATACACAACAGTAGATTTAGACGGTTTTTCATCTGCTTATGCAGCCGGAGTTAGTGCTGCATCTCCAATGGGCTTTTCTCCTGATATTGCATTGCAATGTTTACAAACCATTATAGAATCTGGCAAGCTCATTAGTTTAGACATTGCAGAAATGAACCCAAAATATGACCTTGACAACCAAACTGCAAAATTAGCAGCCTCTTTGGTACATACTCTTATACATACCATATAAAAAAAGGAGGCTAATAAACCTCCTTTTTTATGTTATAATTTAAAACACATTACTCCATCCAAGATTGGTAATACGTACCATTATCTATATCTAACGCCAATTGCGTTAATTGCAAAGGCTTAAAAGTATCTATCATAACTGCTAATTCTTCAGTTTTAGATTTGCCAATACTAGCCTCGTAAGTACCTGGGTGAGGACCATGAGGTATACCAGCTGGGTGTAAAGAAATATAGCCTTTATCTATGCTTTTTCTGCTCATAAAATCGCCATCTACGTAATACAAAACCTCATCAGAATCTATATTAGAGTGGTTGTATGGTGCTGGTATAGACTCTGGGTGATAGTCGTACAACCTTGGCACAAAAGAACAAACAACAAAAGCGCTTGTTTCAAAAGTTTGGTGCACTGGTGGCGGTTGGTGCACACGCCCAGTAATTGGCTCAAAATTATGTATAGAAAATGCATACGGAAAATTGTAACCATCCCAACCAACAACATCAAACGGGTGAGATGCGTATGTTAAGTGGTGTAATTGTCCTTGCTTTTTTACTTTTATTAAAAAATCACCCTTTTCATCATACGTTTGTAAGTTTTGCGGCAATTTAAAATCGCGCTCACAAAAAGGAGAATGCTCTAAATGCTGACCAAACCAATTTCTGTACCTTTTTGGTGTATATATTGGGTGGTAAGACTCTGTTACCAATAAACGGTTGTCTTCTGTATCAAACTCTATTTGGTAAATCATTCCTCTTGGAATAACAATATAATCTCCGTATTCAAAAGGGATTTCACCCAACATAGTTTTTAATGTTCCGGTTCCTTCATGAATAAACAAAAGCTCATCTGCATCTGCATTTTTATAAAAATACGTTGTTAACGACTTTTTTGGTGCAGCTAAACCAACATGTACATCACTATTAAATAATACAGTTTTTCTACTCTCTAAATAATCATCTTCTGGTCTAATATCAAAACCTTTTAACAATCTAGATTTAATATTATGAGCCACAGCAGCTTTTGGAGACACATCTATACTTTCACCAACTTCTTTTACCATAGTTGGTCTGTGTTTATGATACATTAAGGACGACATTCCGTCAAAACCTATAGTTCCAAACAGTTGCTCGTAATGCAAAGTGCCATCTTCTTTTTTAAAGATGGTATGTCTTTTAGGCGGTATTTTACCTAATTTATGATATAACGGCATATTTCTATTGTTCTTTGTAAATAGACAATAAAAGTACAATAATTTGAACTTTATCTAAAAAATAAGCCTAAAATTATGTAATTAATAAATTGAAGAGTTTTGGATATAAAAAAAGCCTTCCAATAGGAAAGCCTTTCATTGGTTGATACCATCTAAAATGGTTTTCAACATTGCCTCAAAAAAAATTGAGACACAACACAACGCCGCAAAGATAGTAAAGCATTTTAATATTTAATACTTTAACCGTAAAATAGCGTTTTAAAAGCTAATTATGGTTGTATTTTTAAATCAAAAAAACAAAAAATACCATACTATTTAACTAAAATACCACCCATTGCCACATTGCAAAACCTTATTTTTGTTAGACAAAATATAAAAAATGACACTACTTTTAATGGCTGCAGGTAATGGTAGCAGATACGGAAAACTTAAACAATTTGATGATCTTGGTCCCCATCACGAATTTTTAATGGAGTTTAGCATTTTTGACGCTATTAAATATGGCTTTACCCATATAGTTGCTATTACTAAAAAAGATAAGGTTGCCTTTTTACAAGAACATTTAGCCAAACGCCTACCAAGTAATGTAAAATTAGATGTTTTGGCTCAGGAAATTTCTGATGTTCCAAAAGGTACAAGTTACACTACAGAACGTTTAAAACCTTGGGGAACTGCACACGCGGTTTGGACTGCTAGAAATGTAATAACCGGTCCGTTTGCAGTATTAAATGCCGATGATTTTTATGGTAGCTTAGCTTTTAAAAATGCCGCCAAAATTATGCAAGCTAGTACTGCTAATACATACGCACTAATATCTTACACACTAAAGGATACATTGTCTACTCACGGCTCTGTTTCTAGAGGTGTTTGTAAAATTAACAATGGTATTTTAACTAAGGTTGAAGAACGTTTGAAATTAGAAAAACAAGGCGAAAAAATAGTAGATACCAATACAGGAATTGAGTTTACAGGAAACGAAGAAGTTAGTATGAATTTTTGGGTTTGTGACACATCTATTTTTTCAACTATAGAGCAAGCTTTTAAATTATTCTTGCAAGACGAAGAAAAAATTAAGTCTAGTGAAGTTTTCTTGCCTTTTATTATTCAGGAAATGATTAGTAATCAAAAATTAAATGTACCTGTAGTAAATTCTAAAAGCAATTGGTTTGGCGTTACCTATGCAGAAGACAGAGCAATGGCTGTGTCTAAACTAGCAGAAATGACTAATAACGGGGAGTACCCTTATAATTTATGGAATATAAACTAATAACTATGCCAATAGAACCTGCCAAAATATTAAGTCATTTTTCTGTTCCTAAAAAAGAGTACGTTTTTGAGCCAATTAATAATGGACTTATAAATGATACTTACTTGGTTTTAACAACCAACAAACCTGCATACATTTTACAACGTATAAACAACAATGTGTTTAAAAATGTAGCTGGCGTAATGCAAAATATAGAAACAGCACTACATGTACTTAAAAGTAAAAATTATAGTAGTGTAGCTGTAGTTAAGACTAAAAAAGACACAAGTTACCATAAAGAAAATGGCTTTTGGAGAGTACTTTCTTATATTGACAATAGCACAACTTATAACACCACCAAAAGTAATAATATTGCTTTTGAGGCTGGTAGAATTGTGGGCGAATTTCATTCGCTTTTAAGTTCTGAAGATGTTGTAAATTACCAAGATACAATTCCGGATTTTCATAATTTAATACACAGAAACAATCAGTTTTTTGATGCTTTAGAAAAGGCTAAAAAGGAACGTACAACTGCCGCAAAAGATGCAATAGAATTTGCTGAAGAGTTGTTGCCAGATTTACTAGATTTTTGTTTTACAGAATTACCAATTAGAGTTTGCCATAACGACACCAAATTAAATAATATTTTATTTTCTAAAACTACAGATAAGGCTCTGTGTTTAATAGATTTAGACACGCTAATGAAAGGTTATTTTTATTATGATTTTGGGGATGCCGTACGCACTATTGTAAATACAGCTCCTGAGGACGAGAAAGACCTATCTAAAATAACTTTTAGTGAAGACCTTTTTACCAGCTTTGTAGACGGTTTAAGCACTCATAACAGTATATTAACCAAAGAAGAAATAGCATCTTTACCACAGGGAACCGTGTTTATGCCATTTATACATGGCTTACGTGCACTTACAGATTATTTACAGAATGATGCTTACTACAAGGTTGCTTATCCTAATCAGAATTTAGATAGGTGTGTTAGTCTTTTTGAATTTTCTAAAAAAGCATTAGACAAAGTAGATTATATGAATGCTATTCTAAAGAAAAAATTCAGCTAATAAAACCAAATCTTTTTATTTTAAAAATTCAATCCGTTTCTTTGCTTAAACGCAAAATTATTTATGAGCTTTAACATTGTACTATTTGAACCAGAAATACCAAACAATACAGGTAATATTGGAAGATTAAGTCTGGCTTCTGGCTCTACATTGCATTTGGTTAAACCATTTGGTTTTGAGTTAAATGATAAAAGGGTTAAACGTGCTGGTTTGGACTATTGGCAGCATTTAGACCTAAAAATCTACGATAGTATAACTCATTTTTTTGAAGTTCATTCTGATAAAAAGTTCGCATTTTTATCTGCTAAAGCAGAAAAAAACTATTATGAAATTGATTATGAAGATAATATGTTTTTTGTGTTTGGTAAAGAATCTGTAGGCCTACCCGCATCTGTTGTAGAAAAACACAAAAATAGCCTTTACAAAATACCCCTTTTTAGCGAACATATAAGAAGTCTAAATTTGGCAAATGCAGTAAGTATTGTAATCTACGATGCAATAAAATCTAAAAAACTGTAGTTTTTATAACAAAAACAGTCAAAATATAAACTTTAATTACTTTTTATAAGTACTTTTAAAGCTTTCCATAATAAATAACCTTAACCAATAATACCTTATAAATTAAGAATGAAATCATTTACAGTACAAGAAATCAGCGAACTTTTAGGAGGAGAATTAGTAGGTAACACTACACACAAAATAGAAGGCGCAGAACAAATAGAAAAGGCTACCGAAAATCAAATTACATTTATTGGTGGCGTAAAATATGTTCGTCTTTGGAAAAATTCTAACGCAAGTGTAGCTATTGTAAATGACAATTTAAAAATAGAGCCAAGAGAAAATACTGCTCTAATAAAAGTAAAAAATGCAGACATTTCTTTAGCGAAACTTTTAGAAGCTTTTGATCCTGGAAAACCTGTTTTTGATGTAGACATACACCCAACAGCAGTTATAGACAGTACTGCTACAATTGGTGTAGGAAGTAAAATTGGAGCCGGCTGCTATATAGGTAAAAATGTTGTTTTAGGGGAAGGTGTTGTTTTATACCCAAATGTTACTGTTTTAGATGATTCTACCGTAGGCAACCAAACGGTAATGTGGCCTGGAACTGTTGTTAGAGAACGTAGCGAAATTGGTGCCCGTTGTACTTTTCATATCAACGTAAGTATTGGTGCAGATGGTTTTGGCTACAGACCAAGTGATGATGGCAGAGGTTTGGTTAAAATACCACAAATTGGTAATGTTGTTATTGGTAACGATGTTGAAATTGGAGCCAACTCTTGTGTAGACCGTGGTAAATTTAGTTCTACAGTTGTTGGTGATGGTTGTAAAATAGATAACTTAGTGCAAATTGCTCACAATTGTGTTATGGGAAGGTCTTGTATTATGGCAGGTCATAGTGGTTTAGCTGGCTCTGTTACTTTAGGAGACGGCGTTATTATTGGTGGTAGTGCATCTATAAAAGACCATACTACTATTGGTGATGGCGCTATTGTTGGCGCAGGATCTGGTGTTATGGGTAACATTGCCCCAGGCAAAACTGTTTTAGGTTATCCTGCTCAAGATTCTAGAGATATGCTAAAACAATGGGTGGTAATGAAAAAACTTAGTAGAAATTAGAAGTAATGATAAACTATAACGGTAAAATATTTAGACCGGCTAATAGTTCTAAAAATTCTGAAACCTCTAATGACACCGTTTTTACATATAAACAAAACGGTGCTATTTTAACTGCTGACTATGCAGGTGGTAACATAAAAAAAGGACACTTAATTGGCTTGGTTGATGCTACTGGTGTTATAGAAATGAGATACCACCAGATAAATACCAACAACCAATTAATGACCGGAAAATGTACGTCTACACCAGAAATTTTGCCAAATGGAAAAATTAGATTGCATGAAAAATGGCAATGGACCTCTGGAGACAAATCTACAGGAAACTCTATTTTAGATGAAGAATAGCGTTTTTTTGTATAAAAATTCATCTAAAATAACACCTATGTATTAATTTTGCAGCGCAAAACCAATACTATTGTTTTTGCGTATGCAAAGTACAGTACCAATTGTTAGATATAATTTTAGAAAGAATGAACAGAATTGAGCACATAGAAGATGAAATTTCTGAATTAAGACAAGCGCTTCAAAACCACAAGCTTTATGCAAGTTTAAAAGATGTAAATGACATTAAAGTTTTTATGGAAAACCACGTTTATGCGGTTTGGGATTTTATGTCTCTTTTAAAAGCGTTACAAAAAAATCTGACCTGTACAGATACTCCTTGGGTACCTGCTAGTAATCCAACATTAGCACGTTTTATTAATGAAATTGTTCACGGCGAAGAAAGTGACATTAATGAACTTTGCGAACCTAAAAGTCATTTTACAATGTACTTAGATGCAATGCATCAAATAGGAGCAAACACCAATTCTATTGAAAATTTTATCAATCTTATACTTCAAAAAGAACCTGTTTCATCTGCCTTAAAAAAAGTAAACTTAGACACTACTGTAGCAGATTTTGTAAACTATACTTTTAAAATAATTAACACCAATAAGCCACATTTAATTGCCGCTGCTTTTACTTTTGGCAGGGAAGATCTTATACCTGATATGTTTATTGAGATTCTTAAAAATGCTGATGGTGAAAATAAACACTATAATAAACTTACGTATTATTTAGAGAGACATATAGAGTTAGATGGTGATGAGCACGGACCACTATCTTTACAAATGATTTCTGAGTTATGTGGTAATGATGACACCAAGTGGCAAGAAACCTTAACGGTAGCCAAAGAAGCACTACAACAGCGCATTAATTTATGGGATGCTATTAGCAACCTAATTAACAAAAATGCAGTAGCAGTAGTATAACTTCTAAGACAATTTTCTTTTTAAAACTCTTTTTTTAGCAAATATACTTTTTTGGTAAAAGGTAATACGTATACCAAAAAGCAATACCAAACCACCCACTACCATCTGAGTAGAAATAGCCTCATCTAAAAATAACCACGCTAAAAAAGAGGCTAAAATGGCTTGTCCTAATAAACTAACCGACACTCTGGTTGCGCGCATATGCTTAGTTGCATAGCTAATTAGCAACCAAGCTAAAAGCTGGCACACCAAACCTTGTAGCAATAGCACTAACCATCCTGCATTAGAAAAACCCGTAAAAGGCTCATTAATTGCGTAACTTAATACCCCTAAAAATATAGTAGATGCAACCAAGCTTGTTGTCATAAACGTAAGTACATTTATTTGGTTTAAAATATCTTTACTTAGCAACATATATACTGCGTACAACATACCAGATAGCACTGCAAAGCAAAAAGCTAAATTAAAATCTAACGCAACAAATGTTTTAAAACCAACCAACATCACCATACCTATAATTGCAATTACGGTACCAAACCAAAAATTATTAGTAGGCTTATCTTTTAAAAAGAAAAAAGCCCCTACACCAACCCAAACCGGAGATAAATTGGTTAAAAGTGTAGCTTGTGTAGCTGTAGACTCTTGTATAGCTATGTTCCAAACAGCAACATCTAAACCAAAAATAACTCCGCATAACATTGCTAAGTAAAACGGTTTTTTAGCTGTAATTTTAAACTGTTTGGTTAGTAAAACATATGGCAAAATACATACTGTGGCTACTGCCATCCTATAAAAAGCAGATATAACACCTGGTGTTAAGTTTAACTTAACCAAAATAGGAAATATAGAGATGCATAAAACACCTAAAGCTAGAGCAACTTTTGCCTTTTTCATACGCCATAAATTAGCTGGCTAATTTAAAATAAAAAGGATATAAAAAAATACTTTTTATAAAAAGTTAGCGTTAAAACTTAACCCTATAAAAAAACTTGTAGTTTGTCTAATAAATGACTCTTAACTGTTAATTTAACAACAAAAATTTACCACATGGCAAGGTATTTGCTATCTTTATCTTAAAATTTTTAAAGTAACTTAATGCGATTTTCATTACTCACATTATTAACCATTCTGTTTTTTGCTACACCAGTTGTAGCCCAGGAAACGACTGTTATACCTTTAAAAATTGAAGCAAAGAAAGAGGTAAAAACTGCACCACCTGTAACTATTATAATACCAGAACCTAAAAAGCAACCTAACAATACAAACTTTTTAGATTCTATGATGAAGCCTAGAATAGATATGACTCCAGACAACAGACTTGTTAAACCTGGGCGTGATGTTAAATTGAATCCTCGTTTAGGTTTTGAAGAAAAAAAAGACTCTAAATCGTTTCATGGAGATCAATATTTAGGTGATGTAAAAACTACCGGAAAATTTGTTGGTATTGTTTGTAGAGATCACGAATATGTAGATGGTGACCGCGTAAAAATTTATGCAGACGGAAAAGTAATAGAGCACAATTTAATGCTTGGTGGCGCTTTTAAAGGAGTAAACTATACACTAAAAAAAGGTTTTAACCGTATAGATTTTGAAGCATTAAACCAAGGTACATCTGGTCCAAATACCGCACAAGTAAACATTTATGATGAAAACGGGAAAGTGATATCTTCTAAAAAATGGTTGCTTTCCACAGGGTCTAAAGCTACTATTATTGTAATACAAGAGTAAGTTACTCTCTACCAATAAAAGCTAGTGCCTGCTTAATATCGTTATAATCTACTTTTTTATTTAAGGCTTCAAAAATAGCTTTTAAACTTACAGGCTCTCCTTTTTTCTGCTTGCTTTTAGCCTTTTCTACATCTTTAATTATTTGTTCTTTAGGCTGATAAAAACTAAAATCTTCTTCAGGGTAATCTTTGCATAATTTAATTAAATGTCCCGCTATAGTTCCACTAGACAATCCTCTTTGATCTGCAATTTCTTCAATGCTTAGTTTCTTTCTAAAATAATCTAGGGTAACATCATAGGTAGAATCTTTTTTAATTTTCTTATCTATAATTTTTTTAGCGTGCTTTTCTATAGCTTTTATATTGGTTAAGCCACCACACTCTACTACAAATTTAATCGCTTCTTCCTCTAAATTATCTAAGGCATATTTTTTATCTGCTTCATCAGATAGTTCTAAAAATCTTTTGTCTGCTTTAGAAGCTAGTCCATCTACCTGCAAAGCCATTTCGTTAAAACCTAATAACTTTAGGTTTTCAATATTTTTTAAACGAGATAAAGCTACATAACCCTGGCCTTTTTCAAAAGTTTTAGATAGGTCTATGAGCGCACCATCTAGCGTCATACCCTGACATTTATGTACCGTTATTGCCCAAGCTAAACGCAATGGTATTTGGTCTAAACTAGCCAAAACTTTTCCGGTATCGTCCTGCACACCCCAATTCTCTTGCTTTACAGAAATTCGTTTTCCTTGGGCTGTTTTTACTACCGGAAATCCATCATCATTAAAACTAACAATAGTACCTAGTGTACCATTTACATACCCTTGTTCTTGGTTGTTGCGCACAAACATAACTTTGGTATGCATTTTTAACTCTAATTCTTCTTTAGCTAAAACAGATTTTTTTAAAGTTTCTACCAGTTTTTTGTTTCCTTTAGTGGTAGCCTTAAATCTTTTTATCTTACCTTTTAATTGTAGTAAATGCTCGTTATTAATCTGATCTACATCATAATTGTGCGTAAACAATTTGGTAGGCTCATCATCTTTACTAAACGTATTCTGCTCTGCTTTTTTAAGTTCTTCTATACTTTTTTTAGATATTTTTCCTATTCTAATTTCATTTAAAATAGTATTTAAAACATCTTCATTTGCTTGCCTATATTGCTCCGTTAAATAACACACATTAAATTTAGCAGCAACCCAAGCAGCAGACATAAAGGCAAATTTATCTTTACTTTTTTCATTTTGATTGCCAATTGGCGGTAACTGAAAAAAATCGCCACAAACCACAACTTGTATGCCCCCAAAGGGCTCATCATTTTCTTTAAAAAATTGCAAAACAGTATCTACCATATCTAACTGTTTTTTATGCAGCATTGATATTTCATCAATAATTAAAATTTTTGCATTTTCTAAATGTTCTTTAAGGTACTTTTTCTCCTTCATAGAATTTAGATTAGCTCTGGTAAGTTGTTCTTTTATACCAAAACCAGCCCAAGAGTGTATGGTCATCCCATTCATATGCGTAGCTGCAATACCTGTAGATGCTGTTATAGCAACAGGTATTCTTCGTTTTTTTAAATAGGTAATGTACTGGTTTAAAACATACGTTTTACCTGTACCTGCAGAACCTGTTAAAAATACATTTTTACCAGATTTTAATAATGCTAAAGCTTTTTGTTGTTGCAATGGTTTGTGTGTTATTTAGAATAATCTTACTATTATTCCAATTCACAATATCATTATAAATTTTAAGATATAAAAATTAGAGTGCTAATTCCTGTAGTTTTAATCCCGTACCAATCTTAATCAAATTACACTACCAACTTCCACTTGCGCCGCCGCCGCCAGAACTTCCTCCTCCGCCAGAAAAACTACTAGAACTACTGCTAAAGCCACTACTGCTATAACTACTGTATGAACTACTTGAAGAACCACCACTTCTTCCATTTGAAGAACCAATACTTTTTATAGCTTTTATAACAGAATCATAATCACTTTTAAATAACGAAAAAGATAATTTAGTTTTATTTTTTACAACAAGATCTTTAATTGTAATTACTGTTAAGGTTGCAATAAATAATACTATTGAAACACAAAAAATTAAAATGGAATTAGTTTCTATGAATGGTTCAACCTGATAACCATATTTTTTAAAACAGGTCAAAATAATAATTGCCAACAATACAACACCAAAACAAAAATATACTGTATATACTAGTATGTTTATTGTAAAAAAGATAAGTCCAATCTCTGCCGTAAAAAACTTTTTAAAAATTTTAAATCCCTTTTTTCCTGAAATATAAATAACAAAACAACCTGTAATCAAAAAAAAGAAACCAAAGGTGAGTAGTAATATATTTCCAATTCTTTCTTGCTTACGATCTCTCTCTTTTATGAGTTCTTTAAACTTCTTTAGTGCTCCGGGATTTTTAATAAAGTTTATTAATTGGTCTGTAGCTTTGTCTATTCCTGTAAAATAAGCACCTTCTTTAAACTCAGGAATCATAGTGTCCTCTATAATTCGTTTTGCCACTATGTCTGTAATATAAGGTTCTAAGCCATAACCAACTTCAATTCTAACTTCTCTATCAAAACTAGAAAAGAGAATTAAAATACCATTATCTTCCTTTGCTTGCCCTAGTTTATTTTGGTTAAATGTTTTATTTGCAAAATCTTCTATATTTTGTCCGTTTAAAGAATTAACTGTAAGCACCACCAACTGCGTAGTTGTTTCTGTTTCAAAATTTGTCAATTTATTACGCAAAGCTTGTGCTGCTTCTGTCTCAAATATACCTGCATTATCAGTTACTATATCTTTAATTACAGGATACTCATAATCTTGTGCTGAACCAACAACTGTAAAACAAACAAAAAGTAAAAAAACTATTTTCTTAATCATATTCAATTACTTTACTTCTCCAGGATGGTATGTTTTTTCTGCTTGTTTTAAAACATCATCCTTATAAAAAGCTACGGTCTTAAATTGCATATTTATGTATGCATCAGTTTGATCGTTAAAATGTGCCGAAGCAGGATCTCCACTTTGTCCACCTGCCAAAATTGTTTTAGCTTTTACTTTTTCTCCAAACTCTACCGCAGCAACAAAACTATTGCCACGCGTACCATATATTTTTTTGGTATTATTGGTATAGCTAACACCATAGGCTGCTAAAGCTCCCCAACGACCAGAAGCAAAACCAACTGCAACACTTGGCTCATCATCATTAAAAGCTTGTTTTATGTCGCCATTTAAACGTTGGTACCTATTTACCTCTCCCCACGGAATATTCCAAGTTCCAAAGTCGGACTCTAACTTTTTTATTACAGCTCTAAAAACGGACAAACGCTCAGCCATTGGTGACGCAGATCCAAAATAAATCATTGCTTCCATATCACTCATTTTACGCGGTCGTTTCCCGTTTCTACCATACATAGTGCCGTAATAGTGTGCCAGTGTCATTGCTACAGATTCTTTTGAGGTTTTAAAATCCCAGTTGCGTAGCTCCTCTATTGGCAAACTTAAAAGTTTTGTTTTGTCTGTTGTATCATATGCCTCTACTAATCCAGGAATTAAAGCTTTAAACGCTGGCAAATAGGGATCGTGTGCTAATTTTATAAGACTATCTAATGTGTACTCTTTTTTATCTGTTAATAAACGTATTGCGTGTACACCCCTAAAGTTTTCTTGGTCTTTAGACATATATTTAGGATAGTTTTTTCTTTTTGGACTGTTTTCTAACGCTGCAGTATAAGGTGTAGAATTACAGTTTTGCAACCATCCGTTTTTAGGATTTAAAAGCAATATATTTTCATCTACAGTGTGCAATCCTTTCCAATCTGTTTGCGGATTACTACCATCTACTGGCTTTGTAAAATCAAAAACAGTATCGCGTACTGGCACAAAATTACCGTGAAAATAAGCTATATTACCACCAGCATCTGCATACACCGTATTGTTAGATGAGTTGGTACGTATATTCATCATTTCTCTAAAACCCTTGTATCCGTTTTGTTTTGTTCTAATGTAAGATTGTTCTAATGCTTTTACAGGTTCCCACATCATAGCAGAGGCTGTCCATTTTCCGTCACTTTTATGCGTAATTGGTCCGTGATGTGTTCTGTACGTTTTAAACGTTTTTTGTTTTATAGACTCACCAGATTTGTACTTTAAGGTAACCGAATCTTCAACAACATCTCTAAGTTCTTCTCCGTACTGGTATTTTAAATCGCCTTTAAGATTTACAATAGTTTCTTTAAACTCATCCATAACATCTGTGTATGTAGATGTGTGCATCCAACCGGTTTTTTCATTAAACCCTTGGTACACAAAAAACTGCCCCCAAGTAACTGCTCCGTATGCATTTAAACCCTCTTCACTAACTACGTGTACTTCTCCCCTAAAGAAAAATGAGGTATGCGGATTAATTAAAAGCATTGCATTGCCAGACTGTGTTAAGTTACCAGATATTGCAATACCGTTAGATCCTTGCGGTTCTAACTCTGCTTTTTCTTCTTCAATTTTTAATTCTGTTGCTTCAGGAATTTCCATATCACCCTCATAAAATGCTTTTATTTTACGTGTAGAAATTCGTTCTATATCACCACCAATAGAGCCTTCACTAAAATACATTGGCATCCAAGGCTCAAACTTTGTCAACAACCTAGGTGTAACCTCTGGGTGCGTGTGTAAATAATAATTAATACCATCTGCAAATGCATTGCACAACTCTTTTAACCATTCTGGACTCTTATTGTAGTTAGCAATTGCCTCTTCTTCTGTCATAAATAATTTAGCTCGCAGATCACTATACAAAGCTTCTTCACCATCTACCTCTGCCAACCTACCAGTTGCCCATATGTAATTTTGTTCTACTCGGTTAAAATCGTCCTCACATTGTGCATACAACAAGCCAAAAACAGCATCAGCATCTGTTTTACCATAAATATGTGGCACACCAAATGTATCTCTAATTATAGTGGTGTTATCTGCGTGTGCTTGCCAACGATCTACATTTTTATTTTGTTTGGTTGCTTGTTTACAACCGACTAACAAGCTAAAAAACACAAGGGTATATATGCTAATTTTCATCTAAAAGAACTATTAAAATGGTTTGTGTGAAAATACTAGACTTCTGTTTTAAAAACTAATTTTAAAGGTTTTTTTAGGTTGATAACCTCATTAAAAAAGCAGATAACTAAAATTAACATAGATTTAAATTACCTTGCATACAAATTGAAAATAGAACGATGGCAGAGAAGAAAGTAAGCATTTTAACCGCATTTAAAACTATTATTTGGCCAAGACGCAAACTTGTTTTTATAGGACTTTTATTAATTGTAATAAGTAAGGCCGCAAGTTTTGTTGCTCCAATATCTCTTAAATATTTAATGGATGATATTGTACCAAATAAAGATATTCCCTTTTTAAAAACTTTAGTAGCGCTGGTAATTGCTGCTTTTTTGGTGCAAGCAATAACATCATTTTTACTTACCAAAGTATTAAGTATACAGGCACAGTATTTAATATCTGAACTACGTGCGCAAGTACAGAAAAAAGTATTGTCTTTACCTATTAGTTTTTTTGATAATAACAAGTCTGGCGGATTAGTATCTAGAATTATGAGTGATGTAGAAGGCGTACGGAATTTAATAGGCACTGGTTTGGTACAATTAGTGGGTGGTACTATTACCGCTGTAGTATCTGTTGTTTTGTTGGTGCAAATTAGTTTAACAATGACGCTAATGGCGTTTGCACCCTTAATTTTATTTGCCTTTATTTCTATAAAAGCATTTAAAATTATACGCCCTGTTTTTAGAGAACGAGGTAAAATAAACGCTGAAGTAAAAGGCAGGTTAACAGAAACTTTAAGCGGAGTTAGAGTTATTAAAGGTTTTAACGCCGAAGAACAAGAAAATAAAATTTTTGAAAAAGGTGTTGCTAAATTATATAAAAATGTAAAAAAGAGTTTAACGGCAACCGCTGTAATGACAAGCTCATCTACTTTTTTATTAGGACTTGCCACAACAGGGATTATGATGGGTTATGGTGGTTATTTATTAATTACAGGTGACTTAACAACGGGTGAGTATTTTCAGTTTACATTTTTACTTGCACTTATGGTTGCCCCTATTGTACAGATGAGTAACGTTGGTAGTCAGCTTACAGAAGCCCTTGCAGGTTTAGACCGTACAGAGGAGCTTATGAATATGACCGCAGAAGCAGATGAAAAAGACCGTACAATTGTATTAGACGATATTAAAGGTGATGTAGCTTTTAACAACGTCTCTTTTGCTTATGAAGAAGATAAAGAGGTAATTACCAACGTAAGTTTTACTGTAAACTCAGGTAAGGTGGTTGCTTTGGTTGGCAGTTCTGGTTCTGGAAAATCTACCATTGCTGGTTTAGCTGCAAGTTTTTTAAATCCGGATGGCGGCACAATTACTATTGATGGTAACGACTTATCTAAAATAGACTTAAACAGTTTTAGACAACATTTAGGTGTGGTTTTGCAAGACGACTTTTTGTTTGAAGGCACCATACGTAATAACATCCTTTTTCCTAGACCAAACGCTACAGAAGAAGAACTTTTAAACGCCGTTGAAGCTGCCTACGTAAATGAATTTACAGATAGATTTGATGATGGCTTAGAAACTTTAATTGGAGAACGTGGAGTTAAATTATCTGGCGGACAACGCCAACGTATTGCTATTGCTAGAGCTATTTTGGCCAATCCTAAAATATTAATTTTAGACGAAGCCACCTCTAATTTAGATACAGAGAGTGAAGCTTTAATACAAAAAAGTTTGGCCACATTAACGCAAGGCAGAACTACTTTTGTTATTGCACACAGACTAAGTACTATACGCAAGGCAGACCAGATTTTAGTGATAGAAAATGGTGAAATTGCAGAAAGCGGCACTCACGATGAACTTATTGCTAAAGAAGGACGTTACTTTAACTTGTTTACCTACCAAGCAAGAATATAATAACGAAGAATATTACAAGTAAAAAGCTCAAATTCTTAATTTTAGAATTTGAGCTTTTTATATTTTTAATTAAATTGATTTTAACTCTCTGGAGCCAACTCAACTTCTAAACCATCTAAATCTGGCGTCATATGTATTTGACAACCTAATCTGCTGTTATCTTCTACATTAAAAGCTTCTGCCAACATAGCATCTTCATCATCAGACATTTCTGGTAGCTCATGATCCGACTTAACATAACATTGACAAGAGGCACACATTGCCATACCACCACAAATACCAATTGTACCCTCTGGAGCAAGCTCGTAAGAACGTACAACTTCCATTAAATTCATATTCATATCAGTAGGTGCATCTACCTCGTGTAAAACACCTTCTCTGTCTGTTATTTTTAATTTAATATCACTCATTATTCTATTGCTTTTACAACTGCTTTAGGCGCTTCTTTTTTAGTACCATCAAAACCAGACACACCACCAACGGTAGTATATTTCATAACATATTTTTTATCTGGATATATTTTTTGGTAGGCACTCTGACACATTAATGTAGCTTCATGAAAACCACACAATATGAGCTTTAGTTTTCCTGGATATGTATTTACATCTCCAATAGCATAAATACCAGGTATGTTTGTTTGGTAATCTAAAGCATTATCAACTTTTATTGCATTTTTCTCTATCTCTAATCCCCAATCTCCTATTGGACCTAGTTTTGGAGATAAACCAAATAAAGCAATAAAATTATCTACCTCTAAAACAAGGTTTTCTTCTTCTCCTGTTTTTTTAATTTCTACAGCAGTAAGTGTATCATCTCCTTTTAAACCAACAATTTCTGCCGGAGTAATAAGGTTAATTTTACCTGCATTTTTAAGTTGTTGCACTTTTTCAACCGAGTCTAAAGCTCCTCTAAACTCATTTCTTCTATGCACCAAAGTAACCTCAGCAGCTACATCAGCTAAAAAAATACTCCAATCCAAAGCAGAATCTCCACCACCAGCTATAACCACTTTTTTATTACGATAAACTTCTGGATCTTTTATCATATAAGCAACGCCATTGTCCTCAAACTTAGATAAGTTTTCTAACAAGGGTTTACGAGGTTCAAAACTACCTAAACCACCTGCAATTGCAACAATTGGTGCGTGGTGTTTTGTACCTTTATTTGTTGTAACTATAAAAGAACCATCTTCTTGTTTATCTATAGTTTCTGCACGTTCACCCAAAGTAAAACCTGGCTGAAACGCTTTTATTTGCTCCATTAAGTTATCTACCAAATCACCTGCCAGTACTTCTGGAAAACCAGGAATATCATAAATTGGTTTTTTAGGATAAATCTCAGAACATTGTCCGCCTGCTTGTGGCAAGGCATCTATTAAATGGCACTTTAGTTTTAACAATCCGGCTTCAAAAACAGCAAATAATCCTGTTGGACCAGCACCTATAATTAATATATCTGTCTTAATCATGTAAAAGTAGTCTTAAAAATAAATGTAAAATTACAGAAGTAATTATGCTTATAATATGACAATTATCAGCACAAATTAACCAACGTTAATTACTTCTTCAATCTGTGGCACATACTTTTTAATGGTCATTTCTACACCACTTTTAAGTGTCATTTGGTTTACACTACAACCAACACACGCACCTTCTAACTTTACTTTTACAGAAGTATCATTATCTATTGAAATTAGAGAAATATCACCACCATCACTCTGTAAAAATGGGCGGATTTCCTCTAATGCTTTCTCTACGTTAGTTCTTACCTCTTCTGTTGTCATTTTCTTATTGCTTATTAACAGGCGAGCAACCCGCCATAGTTGTTATTTTAATAGCCTCTGTTGGTGGCAAATCTGTATTTCTACTTACCACTTGTTGCACTACATTTTTTGTAAGCTCGTTAAAAGCAGTTTCTATAGGTGTACCTTCTTGCATTGCTGCAGGTCTACCAACATCACCAGCTTCTCTTATGCTTTGTACCAAAGGAACTTCTCCTAAAAAAGGCACTTTTAAGTCTTCTGATAAGTGTTTTGCTCCTTCTTTACCAAAAATATAATATTTGTTGTTTGGCAACTCTTCTGGAGTAAAATACGCCATATTTTCTACAACTCCTAAAACAGGTACGTTAATAGAATCTTGCTGAAACATTGCTACACCTTTACGTGCATCTGCTAAAGCTATTTCTTGTGGTGTACTTACTACTACAGCACCAGTTACAGGCATTGCCTGCATAATACTTAAATGTATATCTCCTGTTCCTGGAGGCAAATCTATAAGCATAAAGTCTATTTCTCCCCAATGTGCATCAAAAATCATTTGGTTTAATGCTTTAGATGCCATTGGCCCTCTCCAAATTACAGCTTGGTTTGGTTGTGTAAAAAAGCCAATAGATAGCAATTTAACTCCGTAACTTTCTACTGGTTTCATTTTAGACTTACCGTCTATATTTACTGCTAAAGGTTTTTCTTGAGCCACATCAAACATAATTGGCATAGATGGCCCGTAGATATCTGCATCTAACAAACCAACTTTAAAGCCCATTTTAGCTAAGCTTACAGCTAGGTTAGCTGTTACTGTAGATTTACCTACACCTCCTTTACCAGAGGCAACAGCTATAATATTTTTAATTCCAGGAAGTGGCTTCCCTTTAATTTCGTTAGTTTTTGGCTTTGCAGCTTCTGCATCAACCTTAATATTAACTTTAATTTTAGCTTTTTCATACACTTCTGCGTGTATAGCTTTTAAAATTTCTACCTCAGTTTTTTTACGTGCTTGTAAACTAGGATTGTTTATAGTTACATCTACAACTACCTCATCACCAAAAACCATAACATTGGTTACAGCTCCGCTTTCAACCATATTTTTACCTTCACCAGGAACTGTTATCTTTTCTAATGCCTTTAAGACATCTTGTTTATTTAGCTTCATCTATAGTACTTTCTTTTTCAGCTTTTTACTTAAACTGATTCTAAACTACAAAGATAGTGTATAGGGCTGAGATTAAGAAGCAGCAGAATTGAAATATAACATACTTTTATAAGTTTAAAATATATTATTTAGACAGCATATAGATTTTAAAGCTAAGGCTACTCTAGTTCTTCTATAGGATCCCAAAAATAGGTTTCTAAGTTTTGTATTTGATTGTTTATAACCACAACACCTTCATTCTCTAAAAGCTGTTGCATAAGGTTGGTTCCGTCAAAATGATGCTTACCTGTTAGCAACCCTTTACGGTTTACTACTCTGTGGGCTGGTATTTCTTCTTTTAAATGAGATGCATTCATAGCCCAACCTACCATACGCGCACTACGTGCAGCTCCTAAATATTTAGCTATTGCCCCATAAGAGGTTACTCTGCCATAGGGTATTTGTTTTGCTACCGCATATACTCTTTCAAAAAAATTCTGATTATCTGTTGCCATTTTAATGATTATATACTCTTATTAAAGTTATAATAAAAAGTAACAGCATTAAGGCACTTATAATGTAATTAGAGTTTTTAGAAAACCCGTTAGATTTTTTCTCTAGTTTATTAAAATAAACAGTGTATAAGTACAACACTGCAAAAGTACCACAGCCTGCAGCAAGTATAAACACCAAAATATCCCAAACCTGAAATTTAATCCAGCCTGATGCCTTCCACATTGCATTCATACCACTGTAATACGGAATTGTAAGAAGGTTTATTGCTGCTAAAAAAACACCTTTAAAAAAACTATTACGCTTACTAATTTTAGGCTTGGCCTTCTTTTTAGGTTTAATCCACTCTTTTGCCATAGCAAAAAAATAAATGCCTAATAAGGCAAATACTCCTAAAGCTACTTTTAGCAGTACACCAACAAAATCTGGATTATTGTGTAAAAATTTAGATATTATTACCGCTATGTATGCTTGTAAAATTACCGTTATAGCTACGCCAATACTAAATATTATACCATTTAACTTTCCTTTTTCTACACTAATTTTTGCAGCATTCATATTTAACAACCCAGGAGGCACAGTTGCCATAAAGGCCCCAGAAAATGTTGCAAAAAAGAGTATGAGTAAGTGTGTCATTGGTTAATTGACTCTAAATTTTATATAGGTGATTGGTTTTCCTTTCTCAAGATACTGATTTTCATAGAAAGTCTGAATTTCTAATACTTCTTTTGGACTTCCTTCATTTTTATACACATCATGATTTGCGTAAAGTACCTCTAAACCTTTACCATGCAAAAGACCTAAAGTGTAACCGTGCATAAACTCGCTATCGGTTTTTAGGTTAACAACACCATCTGCTTTTAATATTTGCCTATACTTAGCTAAAAAAGCCTCGTTAGTTAACCTGTGCTTGGTACGTTTGTATTTTATTTGAGGATCTGGAAAAGTAATCCAAATTTCAGAAACTTCACCTTCTGCAAAAAGTTGATCTATTAACTCTATCTGAGTTCTAATAAAACCAACATTATCCATATTTTCTTCGGTTGCTGTTTTAGCTCCTCTCCAAAAACGAGCTCCTTTTATGTCTACACCAATAAAATTTTTGTTAGGACTTTGCTTTGCCAAACCAACGGTATACTCTCCTTTACCACAACCCAACTCTAGTATAATTGGGTTATCGTTCTTAAAAAAAGTATTCCACTTGCCTTTTAAAGCAAATGTTTCATCTACTATTTCTTCTCTGGTTGGCTGAATTACGTTATCAAACGTTTCATTTTCTTTAAACCTCTTTAGCTTGTTTTTACTTCCCACAACATAAATTTAATGATTTGGCAAAGCTAAGGAAATCTATTTATGTTTTTATAGTAGTTTCTTTATAGGTATGAATAAAAGCAAACGCATATTGGTTGCCCCATTAAACTGGGGTTTAGGGCACGCTACAAGATGTATTCCTATAATTAATGCTTTATTAACCCAAGGTTTTACTCCTGTTATTGCCTCTGATGGCGACGCACTTAACCTTTTAAAAAAAGAATTTCCGGGCTTGGAGTTTCACGAATTGCCATCGTACAAAATAAAATATGCCAAAAACGGAAAAAACTTTAAAATAAAATTACTTTGGGATTCTCCTAAAATGCTTAAAGCAATACAAAAAGAGAAAAAACAAACTAAAAAACTGGTAAAAGAGTTTAATATTGATGGTATTATATCTGACAACCGTTTAGGTGTTTGCTACAAAAAAGTACCTAGTGTTTTTATTACGCACCAATTAAATGTGCTGACCGGTAACACCACTTGGATGACCACTAAATTGCACCAAAATATTATTAAAAAATTTGATGAATGTTGGGTGCCAGACACTAAAAAACAGCCTAACCTATCTGGCAAACTTGGCCATTTAAAAAAATCTAGCCTTAAAATTAAATACTTGGGACCACTAAGTAGGTTTAGTAAAACTGACACACCTAAAAAGTACGATTTAATGGTGCTGTTATCTGGTCCAGAACCACAACGTTCTATGCTTGAAGAAAAAATATTTGATGAACTTATTGGCTATCCTAATGATGTACTTTTTGTAAAAGGTATTATAGAGGAAGAGCAAAAAATATCTTCATTAAGAGGCAACATTGTTGTATACAACTTTATGAGTTCTAAAGCTTTAGAACGCGCTATAAACGAAAGCAAACTAATACTTTGCAGATCTGGCTACACTACTTTAATGGATTTAGCCAAACTAGAAAAAAAGGCGTTTTTTATACCAACACCTGGACAGTTTGAGCAGGAGTATTTAGCCAAAAGATTAAATAAAAAAGAAATAGCACCAACTTGCCAACAAGATGACTTTACACTAGAATTATTAAAAAAAGTGAAAGATTATAAAGGTTTAACCAAATTTAAAAGTACTGTAGACTACTCTTCTTTATTCTCTATTTTTTCTAAAGTAAAAGAAAACTCAGATCCAACATCGACTACACTTTCTACATAAATTTTTTCGTTATGTGCTTCTATAATGTGTTTTACTATAGATAAACCTAGTCCAGAGCCACCAACCTCTCTGTTTCTACTTTTTTCTACACGGTAAAAACGCTCAAAAAGCCTAGATAGGTGTTCTTTAGATATACCTTCGCCATTGTCTGTAACACGTACAATTACTTTATTTTTTATAAGGTTCTCTACACTAACCTCTGTAGTACCGTTAGTGTGGCCGTATTTTATTGAGTTTACCAACAAGTTAGACACCACCTGTTGCATACGCTCCTTATCTGCCCTAACTAGTATTGGCTCTTTATACTCCATATCAAAAGTTAATGTAATTTGCTTTTTAGCAGCACGCATTTCTAGCAAATCAAAAACATTTTGTATGAGCTCTACAATATCAAAATCTTCAAATTCCATTGTTAAACCACCAGCCTCTAGCTTGGTAATCATATCTAAATCTTTAACAATGTATATTAAACGCTCTACACCTTTATTAGCACGCTCTAAATATTTTTCGCGCACTTTTTTATCGTCCATAGCACCATCTAACAACGTTAAAATATAACCTTGTACCGTAAACAATGGTGTTTTTAACTCATGAGATACGTTACCTAAAAAATCTTTTCGGTATTCTTCTCTAATTTTAAGCGTGTCAATTTCTATTTTTTTTCCTTTGGCAAATTTTTCAATCTCCTCTGTCAAGGTTTTTATATCTGTAGTAATAGGAGCAGATGAAAAAGAAGTAGACTCTAGTAAAGAAACATCATCATATATTTTTTTTATTCTTCTGTATATAAAACGCTCTACTCTATGCTGTATAATTAAAAACGATATACTAAAGCTAACAAGTGCAAAACATAACAAAAACAGCCACTCTACAGTAGCTGCATAATACATATATAATCCTAACAACAGTGTTAGTGTTATTACAATAAAAAATGACGAACGGAATGCGAATTTATATGACTTTTTTAGTCTTTTTGCCATTATAAAACAAACTTATAACCAACACCTTTTACAGTTTTAAAATGGTCGTCTCCTATTTTTTCTCTTAATTTTCTAATGTGCACATCAATAGTTCTACCACCAACAACAACTTCGTTACCCCAAACCTTGTCTAAAATAACTTCTCTTTTGTACACTTTATTAGGCTTAGAGGTTAACAAAGCTAAAAGCTCAAACTCTTTTCTTGGCAGTACTATTTCTTGGCCATCATTAATAACCTTGTACTCTTCTCTATTAATTACAATGTTACCAACTTTAACTATATCTTCTTGCTCTGCAGCATTGTCTTCTTTTAACCTTCTTAACAAAGCTTTTACCTTACTAACCAAAACTTTTGGCTTAATAGGCTTTGTAATGCAATCATCTGCACCAGCATCAAACCCGGCAACCTGAGAATAATCTTCTCCTCTAGCCGTTAAAAAGGTAATAATTGTGTTTTGCAAACCAGGTGTGTTGCGTATAATTTCGCAAGCTTCAATGCCATCCATTTCTGGCATCATTACATCTAAAATAATTAAGTGAGGATGTTTTTTCTTTGCTTTAGCAACAGCTTCAACCCCATTTTTTGCTGTAAAAACCTCATATCCTTCTGACGAAAGGTTATAACTAACAATTTCTAAAATGTCTGGTTCGTCGTCTACTAAAAGTATTTTAATATCCTTCTTTTTCATTTTTATATTTTATTGATTGGTTCGCCAAAAGTAAAGATAATACTTATACTTCAAAGCTGCTTAACATTCATTTAATATCATAACATTTAAATAACAATTAAGAATTAAATTGTTAACACATAGGTAACATCGCGTTCACAGGTTGACACGTTCTTTGCGCCAACTATTAAACGAAATTAATGAGACTTTTATTATTGACATTTTGCCTACTAACGTGCTTAGTATCAAAGGCACAAGAAACAGGAAGCGTTGTTGGGAAATTAACCGACAAAGAAATGAATAATGACCCGTTACCATTTGCTAACGTACTAATTAAAGGAACGACTAAAGGAACAACATCAGATTTTGATGGCTTATATGAGATTGCAAATTTAGAGCCGGGTACATACACCGTAGTATTTAGTTATGTTGGATATGAAACTGTAGAAATACCTAATGTAGCTATTGTTGCTGGCAAGGTTACAACAATAAATGTACCAATGGCAGCTAACGAAGGAATGATGTTAGATGAAATTGTTATTACAACAGTTACAAGAAAAGATTCTGAAACAGCTTTATTACTAGATCAAAAGAAAGCTGTAGAAATGAAAACTGCAATTGGCGCACAAGAATTAGCACGTAAAGGTGTTAGTGATGTTGCTACTGCTGTTACCAAAACAACTGGCATTTCTAAACAAGAAGGTTCTGGTAGTGTTTTTGTACGTGGTTTAGGAGATCGTTACAACGTTACTACAATGAATGGATTGCCTTTACCAACCAATAATCCTTCTAGAAAAAACATTGATTTAGATATTTTTTCTACTGATATTGTTGAGTATATTGGTATTGATAAAACATATAACGCCAAAAACTACGGTGACTTTGCAGGTGCAAATATTGATATTTCTTCAAAAAACTATAAAGGATCTGGCTTTTTACAACTAGGAGTTGGTACTGGTATTAACACTGAAGCTATTGGCGAAAGTGATTTTTACTTAAACGATGGCCCAGATGTATATGGTTTTTATACTAATGACTATCCAGATTTTCCATTAAACAATTACAACTACACAACCAGCTGGGACAGAGAATCTGCTCCTACACCTATAGTTACTAGCCTATCTTTATCTGGTGGCGATTCTTATACCTTAGGTGAGCAAAGTAAATTAAGCTTTTTTGCTGTTGGTACTTTTGATAACGACTACAAATATAAAGAAGGTGTTGCAAGAGGTAGCACTTCTCCTAGTGGCTTAATTGCTAAAGATTTTGACTATACTAGTTACGAGTATAGCACAAACTCTACATTAATGGCTAATATTGGTTATACAATAGGTAGATCATCAATTAAATACAACTCTTTATACGTAAACACTTCTACTCAAAAACAACAAGAATACAATGGTGTTATTAATGTTTTTGATTACGCGCCAGAAGGCGGTGGTTTAATACAAAGAGGAACTTTTGAAAGAACTTCTCTTTTTGTAAATCAATTATTAGGAGATCATAAAATTGGAGAACAATTAGAGGTTAATTGGGGAGCATCATACAACACTGTAGAAAGTAGTATTCCTAACAGAAAACAAACTACACTATCTCCTGATGATTGGGATGAGCCAAACGGACCAAAATCTTTCCGTAGATCTATTAGTAACTCTGATAACCACAGGTTTTATCAAGACTTAACTGAAGATGAATTAGCTGCTAATTTATCTGCAACTTATAAGTTTAAGAAAAATGAGGATGATTTATATGACGGTAAATTAACTGTTGGTTATAGCGGAAGATTTAAAGAAGTTGATTTTGAAGCTACTCAATTTAACTTTAATATAAATACAAGAAATAATGATGGGTCTACAATACCACAACCTATTATTACTGACCCTTACAATTTAGATGCTTATTTTACTCAAGAGAACTTAAATGCAGGCTTATTTAGCTTAAGTACCTTTAGAGGTAATGCCAATAACCCAATTGCATTACAACCACAAACTTATAATGGTAACCAAGATATACACGCCGCTTATACTAATTTAGAGTATGCTTTTAATCCTAAATTTACATTAATTGCAGGTTTACGCGTAGAGCAAATTAACCAAAGTATAGATTGGAGTACATCTATAGACCCAGCGGGAGATTCTAATGAATTTGAAAAAACAGAATTTTTACCTGCTTTATCTTTAAAATATGAACTAAACGATAAGCAAAACTTAAAGTTTGCAGCTAGTAAAACATATACCTTACCACAATTTAAAGAAAGAGCATTATTCTTATTTGAAGATGTTACAACAACTTACACTGGTAACCCAAGTTTATACGCTTCTACAGATTACAACTTTGACTTAAAATGGGAAATGTTCCCTAACTCTAGTGAAATTATTTCATTAGGTGTTTTTGGTAAATATATTGAAAACCCTATTAATGAAATTACAATTAACTCTGCATCTAACGTAATTAGCTACGTAAACTCTGGTGACTGGGCAAAAGCATACGGTGTAGAACTAGAAGTAAGAAAAGATCTTTTTGCTACAGAAAAAGATACTGAAGACAGCGTATTAAAAACTGTATTATCTGCAGGCTTTAATGCATCTTACATGAATACAAATCAAGAGCTAAACCCTGATAAGATAATTGAAGAAACTACCGCTGCTGGCTTTCCATTAAGCGTAAACTTTTCTAATGAGGAAGACGGCTTAACTGGAGCATCTGATTTGTTACTAAACGGAGACATTAGCTTTTCTAAAGACTACAGTAAAAACAAAAACATTACAACTACAATTGCTTACAACTATTTTTCAGACAGAATATACGCTTTAGGAGTACAAGGAAAAGGCAACTTGGTTGATAAAGGTTTTGGTTCTTTAGATTTTATAGCAAAAGCACAACTAAATGAAAACATTAGAATTGGACTTTCTGCTAAAAATATATTAAACCCATCTGTAGAAAGATTCCAAGACGAACAAGATGTTACAGTACTATCTTACAAAAGAGGTGCTAACGTAAAACTTTCTTTGTCATATAACTTTTAATTAATAGTATAGTTACACTTATATAAAACTGAGTTAACAACTGGTTAACAACCAAAGTCTTAATTCGCATTAAATTATTAAACAAACGGAAAAATGAAAAAAACTTTCTTAAAATTTATGATGATCGCTTCAGTTCTTGGAACTGTAATGGTATCATGTAGTAGTGATGACGACTCTGGCGACAAAAATACTTGCTCTGACGGCATACAAAATGGAGATGAAACAGGAGTTGACTGTGGAGGATCTTCTTGTCAACCATGTGCTTCTACAGCATTAGAAGGAGAAATTAGCGATGAATTAACCTTAGATGCTTCATTAGAATACGAATTAAAAGGTAAATTAGAAATATTAGATGGTGGTAAATTAACAATACCTGCAGGTACTGTAATTAAAGCTACTGGTGGTACAGCATCATATATAGCTGTTGCTCAAGGAGGTCAAATATTTGTAAATGGTACAGCTAGTGATCCAGTAGTTATGACTTCTGGTGAAGCTTCTCCTGCTCCTGGTAACTGGGGTGGTTTAGTTGTTTGTGGTAAAGCGCCAACAAACAAAGGTACAGCTGTTACTTCTGAAGTTGCAGATTTAACTTATGGTGGTACTGTTAGTGATGATAATTCTGGTGTTATAAAATACCTACGTATAGAATACACAGGTGCAACTTTTACTAATGATAAAGAATTTAACGGTTTATCTTTATTTGGTGTTGGTTCTGGTACTACTGTAGAGTATGTACAGTCTTACAACGGTGGTGATGACGGTATTGAATTCTTTGGTGGTACTGTAACAGGTAAATACTTAGTGTCTACAAACTCTGGTGATGACGGTATTGACTTTGCTGATGGCTGGAATGGTAATGGAGATTTCTGGTATATCTCTGGAGCTGCTTTTGCTGGTATAGAAGGTTCTAACCTTGCAGAAGAGCCAGTTGGTGTAGATCCTGTAACTACAACTACATTAAGCAACATTACTGTTGTTGGTCCTGTTACAGAAGGTGCTCTTTACTACAAAGAAGGTGGCGGAAACTTCACAATAGATAACTTTTACACTGCTGGTACAGACTTAGGTGTTAAAGTTAAAAGTACAGATACTCCTGCAGCAACAAGAATTGAAGCTGAAGCTTTAAAAATTACTAACATGCAGTTTGCAAGTGTAGCAGATGGTTTTGAAAAAACAGATTACACTGGTGCTAACCAATCTTTTATATCTGAAGGTATTGCAACTGGTGCTGGTAATGGTGCTGCTGCTCCTGATTGGGCTGCTGGTTGGACAAGAGGTTTAGATAACAGCGGTGTTACAGAATCTAACTTAGAAGGTACAATTACTTCTGCTGTTTCTTTACAAGCAGACGTAAAATACTTACTTACTAGTAAATTAGAAATATTAGATGGTGGTGAGTTAACTATACCTGCTGGTACTGTTATTGAAGCTACAGGACAAACTAGCTCTTACATTGCAGTTGCACAAGGTGGTAAAATATTTGTAAATGGTACTGCTACAGAGCCAGTAGTTATGACTTCTGGTGAGGCTTCTCCTGCTCCTGGTGATTGGGGTGGTTTAGTTGTTTGTGGTAAAGCTCCAACAAACAAAGGTACTGCTGTTACTTCTGAAGTTGCAGATTTAACTTATGGTGGTACTGTTGCAGATGATAATTCTGGTTCTATTACTTACTTACGTTTAGAGTACACTGGCGCAACTTTTACAAACTCTAAAGAGTTTAACGGCTTATCTTTATTTGGTGTTGGTTCTGAGACTACTGTAGAGTATGTACAGTCTTACAACGGTAACGATGATGGTATTGAGTTCTTTGGTGGTACTGTTACTGGTAAATACTTAGTGTCTACTAACTCTGGTGATGACGGTATTGACTTTGCTGACGGATGGAATGGTAACGGAGAATTTTGGTATATCTCTGGAGCTGCTTTTGCTGGTATAGAAGGTTCTAACCTTGCAGAAGAGCCAGTTGGTGTAGATCCTGTAACTACAACTACATTAAGCAACATTACTGTTGTTGGTCCTGTTACAGAAGGTGCACTTTACTACAAAGAAGGTGGTGGAAAATTCACAATTGATAACTTATACACTTCTGGAATTGATTTAGGAATTAAAGTTAAAAGTACAGATGCTCCTGCAGCAACAAGAATTGAAGCTGGTGATTTAGTTATTACTAACATCCAATTTGACGCTAAAGCAACTGGATTTGTTGAAACTGATTACACAGGTGCTAAGCAAGACTTCTACACAGAAGGTACTGCAACTGGTGCTGGTAATGGCGCTGCTACTCCTGACTGGGCTACTGGTTGGACAGTTGGTTTATAAGCCATAAAAACATACATTAAAATGAACCGCCTAAACTAAGTTTAGGCGGTTTTTTTTATACCTTAAACAGCCGCAACAAATTATGATGTTTTTTCTTTCATTTGTTAAAGTTTTTTCTTTTTATCGAAAATGTTAAATTTATTGTAACGTAAAAAGTTTCAGTTTAGTATATTTGTAGTATATTTATTGCATACAGCTATATATGAAACACTTATACCTTGTCTTATTCTTTGTATTTTCTACGGTGGTTGCTTTTGGGCAAGATGCCAAGAATAGCTCTGATATAGAAGGTTTAAAGCTTTACCCAAACCCTGTAACTAGTGGAAAAATATACATTAGTACTAAGAAAAATGCCCCTAAAAAAATATTAATTTTTGATGTTTTAGGAAATAAAGCACTAGAAACTAAATTAATTGGCAAAGAGTTAAATTTATCTAATTTAGATGCAGGTGTATACGTAATTCGCGTTTTTGAAAAAGACAAAGTTGCAACTCGCAAACTAATTATAAAATAAGTACTTGCAGTTTATCCGAGCTACGTACTTTTTCAAAATTTATTTCTTAACAAACAAAAAAAGGTGATTTAACCTACAAATAATCCTTTTTCACAACAATAAATATTTTTAAGTATTTACTTAACATACATTTACAGAGCTAATCCCAAATCAGCAAAAAATGAAGAAAATCTACATTTTGTTTTTAATGACATTTTGCTTGCTAGTTTCTGCCCAAGAAAAGGTGGTTAACTTGCCTATGCAAAATAGCAATATTCCCCAAATTGCAGATTTTAAACTATATCCAAACCCGGTAGCGGACAGAACCGTTTACATTACTACTAAAGAAAACAAAGCTAAAGATATTGTTGTTTATAATATTTTTGGTGAAGTAGTTTTAAAACAACGGTTAATTGCTAAACAATTAAATATCTCTAAGTTAATTCCTGGGATGTATTTAATGCAAGTAACAGAAAATAAAAAAACAGTGACACGTAAATTAGTCGTGAAATAAAAATTAAGCCCAAACAACCACATAAAGGCCCTAACAATATGTTAGGGCTTTTTGTTTTTTACAACTAAGTAGTTGCTTACTTTTGCAGTATTATTTGCAACAATGAATACAGAAACTATTTTTAACATAAAAACTAAAGAGGATTTTAATACTGCTGCGCTAGCTGTATTTAATTTTCAGTATAAAAACAATTTAGTTTACAGTGAGTTTTGCAACCATTTAAATAAAAATAGTCACAACGTAAACCATTTTACAGATATTCCGTTTTTACCTATTCAGTTTTTTAAAACCAAAAAAGTACTTGTAAAAAACACTACGCCAGAAGTTACATTTAGCAGTAGTGGCACAACTGGCACTGTAACAAGCAAACATTATGTTTCTAACGTACAAGTGTATATAGATAGTTACCTAAAAGGTTTTAAATATTTTTACGGAGATATTAAAAAATATTGTGTTTTAGCGCTATTACCATCATATTTAGAGCGTAAAGGTTCTTCTTTAATTTATATGGCAGATGACCTTATTAAAAAAAGTGAACACCCAGATAGTGGCTTTTACTTACATAATATTAACGCTCTTGTTTCTAAATTAAAATTACTAGAAGAAAACGGCACACAAGTACTTTTAATTGGTGTTTCTTTTGCCTTGTTAGATATGGCAGAGCAATACAATTTACATCTTAAAAATACCATTATAATGGAAACTGGTGGTATGAAAGGTAGAAGAAAAGAACTAATTAGAGAAGAACTACACCAAGAGTTAAAAAATGGGTTTGGTGTTACAGAAATACATTCTGAGTACGGAATGACCGAGTTACTTTCTCAAGGTTACTCTAAAGGAAACGGTATTTTTAATACACCACCTTGGATGAAAATTTTAACTAGAGATCCAGAAGACCCATTAACACTTCAAAAAAATGGAAAAACAGGAGGGATAAATGTAATTGACTTAGCAAATGTAAACTCTTGCGCTTTTATTGCTACTCAAGATTTAGGTAAAGTACACACAAACCAAAGCTTTGAAATTATTGGTAGGTTTGACAATTCTGATATTAGAGGTTGTAATTTACTGGTTTTGTAAATTAATATAAAACCCTATCATAATTTGCTGGCAGCATATTTCTTTCTTTTACAAAAGATCCTGATGCCGTAAACCAGAATTCTTTTAGAACTTTTTTACCATCTTTTCTTCCCTTAACAATAAGTCTGTACTGCATATTAGGCTCCATTAAATTCATAAATGCACTTTTAAGTACAGAAGCTTCATCTTCCTTAGATTGTACTGGATATTGCTGATACATTCTTATAATTTTAAATTTATCATAAGAGTACACCAATTGGTTATTTATAGCCGTAAAAGCTTCAAAAGGAAAATCTACTTGCTTTATTCTAAACCCAATATTTTGTAAATCTCCATTGTTAGAATATTGCATATGGTAGTGGAGCTTAACCTTTTTAAACTTGGTAGTATACACAACTTCTTGCGGACCAACTTCCTTATAGTATTTTATTTTTTTAACATCATCACCTAGTTTTTCCTTAGTATATAAAACCTCTGGGAACTGAGATTTTAAAATTCTGTGTTCTCTTTCTATTTTATTTTGCGCTACAATTGTTATCACACAAAAAAAAAGTAGAACAACAGAGAAACCAATCTTTTTTAATCTAAACATACTACACTTCATTATATCTAAAACAACTAATTTCATGATCATTAACCATACCTGTTGCCTGCATAAACGCATAAACAACCGTACTACCTACAAATTTAAATCCTCTTTTTTTTAAGTCTTTACTTATAGCGTCAGACAAAGGCGTGTTTGCAGGCCCTTCTTTATAACTAGTTAACGCATTTTTTATTGGCTTGTTGTTTACAAAGCTCCATATGTAAGCACTAAAACTACCAAACTCTTTTTGTATTTTAATATAAGCAGCTGCATTGGTTATAGCAGAGTTCACTTTTAGCTTATTTCTAATAATACCTGCATCTTGTAACAAAGCATCTATTTTATCTTGTTTGTAATTTACAATTTTTTTATAATCGAAATTATCAAAGGCTTTTCTAAAATTTTCTCGCTTACGTAAAATTGTTATCCAACTTAACCCAGCCTGAAAAGTTTCTAAAATTAAAAACTCAAATAACAATTTATCATCCTTTACAGGAGTTCCCCACTCTTTGTCATGATATGCCTCATACAAATCATCTCCTACACACCAACCACATCTGTGTTTTTCCATTTGAATAAATACTTAAAATTAAAATATAAAACTACAAGTAAAAAAAACACAATAAAGTGAATATTCTAAAAAGTAGTTGACAAAAGTAGTATTACCAAAATTTAAAGTTAAAGTTAAGTCTACCTTTAATGTTAAAAACTAACATTTTTCAGTTTGTTGCTGCCACTACTTTTGCAGCCAATTAAATAACAAACTATAAAAAATGGAAACAAAATACAAGAATTACTTACGGGTAATAGCTTTATTTATTTTACTAGGAACATCACTTAACTCCTATGCACAAGCTACAAATGCAACTATTAAGGGCTCTGTAAAAGATAATATTGGAGAACCTCTTATGGGCGCAGAAATTGTGATAAAAGATATTTCTACAGGCTTTATCTCTGGTACATTAACAAATGAAAATGGCGATTTTAAATTTCAACAACTCCCATTAGGCGGACCATATAAGGTTACGGCAAAATACCTAGGTTTTTCAGAATCTGTTAGAGAAGGCATTATGCTTAATTTAAGTGATGCAGTTACTATTAATTTTGAACTACAAGAGTCTTCTACAACATTAAATGAAGTTGTAGTATCATCTAACAGTTTATCTAAAAGAATTGAACAAATTGGTGCTTCTACTAAAATTGGCGCAACGCAAATTAAAAAACTTGCTACAGAAGGAAGAAACTTTACTGGTTTAACTAGTTTATCTCCACTACAAGGTGGCGGAAGCTATAATTTAAGCGGACAAAGAGGAACTTCTACCAATGTAACTATTGATGGTACAAATGCAAGAAACCAACTAACTGCTGGCGACATTGGTAGCGGACCGTACACAATATCACAAGAAGCTATTAGAGAATTTGAAGTTTCTACTAATGATTATAATGTTACACAAGGTAGGCAAGCCGGAGGATCTATTTCTGCTGTAACCAAATCTGGTACTAATGAATTTAAAGGTAGTACTTTCTTTTACCACAGAGCAGATGGTCTACAAAGTAAATACAACATTCAAGGTCAAGAGCGTACTGCAGATTTTTACAATTCTCAGTATGGTGTTAGCTTAGGCGGACCAATAATTAAAGACAAGCTTCATTTTTTTGCTGTTTATGAAAGGCAAGATGCTGGGGAACCAAGATATATTGCTGATATACAAAGTACAGATGATGAAAACAGATTAGGCATAACACAAGACAATTTAGACCGCTATTTAAGTATTGGTAGAAACTCTTATGGCTTGGGTGACCAACAACAAATAGGTCAGTTTGACCGTGAAACAGAAGCAAACAACCTTTTTATTCGTTTAGATTGGCAAATAAATGATAAGCATAGACTTACACTACGTAACTTATACAACAAATGGGACAATCCTTTTAGTGTTAGTGATAACTCTAGTATAGAATTAGCAGAAACATATTCAGATTTTGCATCTAAAGAAAATAGTACTATGCTTTCTTTACGTTCTATGTTTAGCCCTACTGTAACTAATGAGTTTAAGTTTCAGTACCAGCACGCAGAAAGAGCTTATACACCTAGCTCACAACTGCCGTCATCTAATATACCAAGAGCAATAGTACAAGTAACTTCTGTTTTACCAAACGGTAACAACAGCACTAAAAGTGTACAGTTAGGTGGGCAACGTTATTCTCCTGAAACTAATGTAGAAAACCAAATACAGTTTACAAATACTACCTACATTAATACAGATAATGCAAACTTTACCTTTGGTACAGATAACATGATTACCTCATTAGAGACATTACTTTCTAACGAGCAAAATGGTCGTTTTTATTTTGATTCTTTAGATGATTTTGAGAACTTAACTCCTTCTAGATACGCTAGAGAAGTACCTTTACAAGGTTTACCAATTGTTAAACAAACCGTTTTAGATTTATCTTTATTTGCACAAGTAGATTTTGATATTACTCCAGATTTAAACTTGGTAGCCGGTGTACGTTGGGATGCCACTAAATTTTTAGATGCTGCAGAATACAATCCGGTAGTAGACCAAGAGCTAGGTATACATACAAATGAAAAATTAGACGATTACAATAACATACAGCCTAGGTTTCAGCTTACATACAACTTAAAAGGAGAAAATAAAGATGTGTTTAAATTAGGAGGAGGCGTTTTTTCTGCTCAACCTCACTACTACGCACAAGTAAACAACATTCAAAATAGTGGTACACTTTTAGGCGCTATAGATGTTACTGGTAGCAATGTTCCTACGCCAGATTTTCCATCGTACAGAAACAACCCTAACACTGTACCTGGTGTACCTGCTGGCGTTACTCCTTTTTCTACAATAAATGCTGTGGGTAAAGATTTTGAAGTACCAACAACATACAAAGCTAACTTAAGCTATACTCACTTTTTTGGCAGCAAATACAGCCTTGGTTTTAATGCTTTGTTTAGTCATACTAAAAACAACTACACATACCAAGAAGCCAATTTAGTTAAAGAGCCTTATTTTGTTACAGAACAAGGAAGAGAGGTTTTTGTACCTGCAAATACAATTACAGAAAACGGATCTACAGACTGGAAAAACTCTAGAATATCTGACCAAGTTGGTAGAACTTTGGTAATGACTTCTGATGGTGTGTTAGACAATCTTGCTTTTGTATTAGAGGGTTCTGCGCAAATTGGTAAAGATGGTTACCTAAACGCAAGTGCTACTTTTAATAGATCTAAAGACAACTCATCTTACAACTGCTGTGTTGCCAACACCTCTACTTTTTTACCAGTATCTGGAGATCCTAGAGATTTAAATTATGGTTTTGCAGATAACCATTTTGATACTAAACTGGTTGTAAACGGTGCTACACCTACCTGGAAAGGTTTTACATTAGGCGCAAAAGTAATTGGCCAAGGAGGTACTAGATACACTTTTAAAGTAAACAGCAATACTAGTGCTAACGGTGACTTTAACTTAAGTAATGATGTTGCTTACATTTTTGATCCAAATGACCCAAGCACTCCTCAATCTATTATAGATAGCTATAACCAAATATTAAATGACCCAGAAACTCCAGATGGTTTTAAAGAATACCTTAAAGATAGTTATGGTGGTTTTGCTGAGCGTAACGGTGGAAAAAATCCTTTTTCTGCTGTAGTAGATTTAAGATTGCAAAAACGTTTTGAAACTAAAAACAAAAAACAAGGTTTAGAACTATCTATGGATATTTTCAACTTTGCCAATATGCTAAATAAAGATTGGGGACAGTCTCACAACTTTGGAAATAGAAATTTAATGAGAATAACTGGTTTTGATCAAACAAACCAAAACTATGATTATTCTGTACAAACTTCTAGCGGAACAGAACCTATAAACGGAACTCCTTGGAGGTTACAATTAGGAGCTAGATATACCTTTAATTAAGAATTTTAATTTTTGTTTAATAGTGGAAGGGTTTGCTGATTAAATTAAGCAAACCCTTCATTTTAAAAAATGATATGAAAAAAATTATATACATACTAAGCCTTATAATTACCGCTCAAATTTGCGAGGCTCAAGAAAAGCAAATCACAGAACATGTAATCTTAATTTCTGTAGATGGTTTTAGACCAGATTTTTATTTAGAAGAAAAATGGCCTGCTCCTAATTTAAAAAAAATGGTTAAAGAAGGGGTTTCTGCTAAAGGAGTTAGAGGTATTTTTCCTTCTGTAACATACCCATCACACACTACATTAATTACAGGTGCTTACCCAAAAGAACACGGTATTTACTACAATAGTCCTTTTGAAGACAAAGGGCAAACTGGCCGTTGGTACTGGGAAAACAACCTTATAAAAACAAAAACACTTTGGACCGCTGTTAAAGAAGCTAACAAAACAAGCGCTAGCTTTCTTTGGCCTGTGTCTGTAGGCGCAGATGTAAACTATAACATACCAGAATACTGGTATTTAAAAGGAGGCTACGGTAGCATTAAACCTATGCGTGATTTTGAAACTCCTAAAGGTTTTTTAGCTGAAATGGAAGAAGAAGTACTGGGAAAATTAAATAAGAATACATTTAATGGCGATTATTTAAATAGAGAAGATAGAATTGGAGAGATGGCTGCTTATACGCTTGAAAAATATAAGCCAAACTTTATTTCTATTCATTTGTTTGCTGTAGATCATTTTCAGCATGAGCAAGGCAGAGATGGCGAAAAAGTATACACTTCTATTGCAGCAGTAGATAGGGCTATTGGTAAAATTATGGAAGCCTCTAAAAGAGCAGGTATAGAAGATAAAACAACATTTATTATTACTGGCGATCACGGTTTTGTAGATATACATTCTGCATTAAACCCTAACATTTGGTTGGTTGAGGAAGGTTTAATGGAAGATAAAAAAGATAGAGGAAATTGGAAAGCTGCTTTTCATACATCCGGAGCTTCTGCTTTTTTAATGGTAAAGGATAAAAAAGACAAAAAAACTATTGAAAAAGTCCGCAATAAACTAAATAATTTACCTGATAATATTAAAAAATTATTTAGAGTGGTAAATAGAGAAGAACTAGATAAAATTGGTGCAGACCCAAATGCTGTATTAGCTTTAGCTCCAATACCTGGCATTGCAATGTCTTCTAGAACTAATGGCAACATACTATCTCCTAGAAGAGGAGGTACACACGGTTTTTTTCCAGACTTTAAAGAAATAGAAACTGGTTTTATTGCTTTTGGAGCAGGTATTAACAAAGGTAAAACCATAGAAAAAATGGGATTAGAAGATGTGGCTCCTGTAATTAGCCAGTTACTTAAACTAAATTTTACCGCAAAAGACGGTATTCTTTACCCTGGAATTTTATCTAAAGTAAACTGATTATTTTTTAAAGCATTAGCAATAGTTTGTCGGGTGGCTCCAATAAGGTCACCCTTATCTTTTTGTGTTAGCAAACAATGTATATTGTGTACTTTACCTTTTACATCCAAAACATCTATAGTATAAACGGTTTTTAAAAAATTTAATTTACCTATTATAGAACGCTCATTTACTTTACATAATTTTTTTTCTGCTAAGCACCACCTCTTAGTTAAGTAAGCAAAAAACCATTCAGCTGCTTCTGGATTCCCCTTTACTTCATTTTTAAAAAAATTTAAATCATAACACCTAACTTTTACATCCACTAAGGTTTTAGCATACTCAGAAAACTGACCGTTTAGGTACTTTAAATTACCAAAAAAATCTCCCGTATGTATAATATCATAAGTATACTCCTCTCCCTTTTCTGAGTATCCTCCTAACTTAACAGCTCCTGAAACAATTTCATAAATATAATTTTCAACTATTGGTGGCTGGTATATGTAGGCATTTTTTTTGTAAATAATTTCGGTAACAAAATTTCCTAGCGTATCATCACCTACTTCTTTTTTCAAAAATTCATACAACAAAAATTTTTTTTGACTTCTAAAATCCGGACGTAAAACCTGCATAAAACTTTATTTATTTTTTAAAAAATCAAATCTATTTTTTCTATGTTAGAAATCTATTATTTAAAGTTTAAGTTTACTCTACTATGTTAAATAATTGTAACACAACACTGTTAAACTTATCCTAACAACATACATTGTAAGTTTTTATAATTTTCTACTACCAATATGACGATTATCATCTTATATAAATAGTTTACAACCTATTTTTGAAAAACAAAAGAACAAGTTTAGTTATGAGTACAACAAATACATTAAACAGCAGTGTAACATCGCTTATTACAGAAGCTATTTCTACTGCAAGCACATATACAGAGTACAGAGAACAAATGCGCAATTTAGTAGCTAACAACAAGTCTACCGGAGAAATACAATCTGATGCTTTAGCAAACTATACGATGCTAAATGACAAACGTATGAAGCGGTTAGATAAAACAACAAAGCTACCCGATGCTACTATTAGCAAAATAAAACAAGTAACTGCTAAAGTTACTTGGCTTGTATTAACAGAGAGTTGGTGTGGAGATGCTGCACAGTCTATGCCTGTAATGCAAAAATTTGCAGAACAGAGTTCTAATATTAATGTAAAAGTGATTCTTAGAGATGAAAATTTAGAGCTGATGAATCATTTTTTATACAACAACACATTATCTATACCTAGACTTATTGCTTTTAATGAAGATACACAAGAAGTTATAGGTGATTGGGGGCCAAGACCAAGTAAACTAACTAAAATTGTTGAAAATTTTAAAGCTAAAAACGGAAGTTTAACTCCGGAGTTTAAACAAGAGTTACAAGTGTGGTACAATAAAGATAAAGGAAATACTATTATTGAAGATCTTACACAATTACTTGCCTTGAAATAGGTAAGTAATTGTTCCTTTTTGGCGCTCCTTAGATGCGTTGCTAAATTTAGACTTTAATGCATATTCAATAGCATTATCTACCAAACAACCATTACTAGTACCAGAACTTTTTTTATTAAATTCTGCATCTATTACATTGCCTAAATTATCTACTACTATATTTATAACCACTTTACCTCCTTCTATACAAGTGTATGTTGGTGGTGGCAAATCATAAGCGCTTCTTTTTACTAATGAAAAAGAAATAGACGTTTTACGTTTTGCTAAGTTATGAGAAACCTCATCTTTTTTAGCGTCTTTTTCACCTAACTTTTGTTTGGCTTCTTTTCGTTTTTTTGCTAATTCTTTCAAACTGGCTGCGTAACCATTTTCAGAACTCACTAATTTAGAGTTAGGATCGCTTTCCGCATCAGACTTAGCCTCTTCCATTAACTCTTCAAGCGTTTTTAAAGGCTCTGGATTACCATAAGTTGGTTTTGCCTTTTCATTATACGCCATATGGCTTTTAATTTCTTGCTGCTGCGTAGGTTGTTGCTCTTCTTCTTTCTGCATCTCCTCTAACTCCTCATCTTCTTCTAGCATAGCTAATTCTACCACATACTCTTCCTTCTCCTTTGCTCCTAAATGTATATTGTATAAAGACAATATAACAATAGACATAGAAAAGAATGTGATTAAAAATGATAAGTATCTACTATCTTTAAACATATAACTTATAACCTTGTTTTTATAAAAATATTTTATTCTTAATCAAAAAAGGTGTTTTTTTACTACTCTTTTGGTTTAGGCATCCCCAATACTGTTGTATGAAAATCTGCTGGGGTTATTGCATTATCTACGTTAAAATCACCTATTTTGGTTCTTCTTAAAGCAGATAAATACCCACCACTTTGCAGTGCTTTACCAAAATCATTTGCTAAAGAGCGTATGTAGGTACCTTTACTACACACTACTCTAAACTCTATTTCTGGTAAATTTATATTGGTAATTTCAAACTCAGTAATTTCTATTTCTCTAGATTTTACTTCTACTGCTTGTCCTTCTCTTGCATACTCATACAGCCGTTTACCATCTTTTTTTAATGCTGAAAAAACTGGTGGCACTTGTTGTATTTTTCCAATAAAATTAGTTGTTGCTGCGTGTATTTTTTCTGTAGTTATATGTTCTGTTGGATAGGTCTTTTCCACTGCGGTTTCCATATCATAAGACGGTGTAGTTGCCCCAACAGTTATGGTTCCTGTATACTCTTTTATTTGGCCTTGTAGTGTAGGTATTTTTTTGGTGAATTTACCTGTGCATATAATTAATAAACCCGTAGCTAATGGATCTAAAGTACCAGCGTGACCAATTTTTATTTTCTTTAAATCAAATTTTCTGCGAATACCCCATTTTAAAGCGTTTACTGCCTGAAAAGATGACCAAGTTAACGGCTTATCTATAAGCAATATTTGTCCTTCTAAAAATTCTTCTTTAGTTGTCACGCTATAAAAATTAGATTATTATTAACGGGTGTACAAAGTAATGAATTGCTAATATAGCCAACCCAACTACAATACGGTAATAACCAAACATTTTAAAACCGTGTTTACTTAAATACCCTATAAATGTTTTTATGGCTAATAGTGCTACTAAAAAACCAACTACATTACCAATTATTAACAAGTTAATTTGCTCTCCTGTTAAGGTGTACCCTAGCTTATAAAAGTCGTAACTCTTTTTTAATGTTGCGCCTAACATTGTAGGTACTGCTAAAAAAAAACTAAACTCTGCCGCTACAGTTCTAGATAGTTTTTGAGACATACCACCCACTATACTTGCACCACTTCTGCTAACTCCTGGTATCATAGCCAAGCACTGAAAAAAACCAATTTTTAATGCGGTTAAATACGTAATTTCTTTTTCTTCAGAGTCCGCAAACCAATGGTCTACTCGTAATAAAATAACACCACCTATTACTAAGGATATGGCTACTGTTAACGGGTTTTCTAGTAATGAGTCTATTACATCACTTAACAACAACCCTAAAACAACAGCAGGTATAAATGCTACCAATAGTTTTAAATAAAAATCTACACTCTGAAAAAAGCGCTTAAAGTAAAGTACAACTACAGATAGTATGGTTCCTAATTGTATTACTATGGTAAATAATTTTGTAAATTCTTCTTGGGCAATACCAAAAAAAGAAGAAACTATAATCATATGCCCTGTAGATGATACTGGTAAATACTCAGTTATACCTTCTACAATTGCTAAAATAATTGCTTGTAATATGTCCAAAATTTAGTTTTTCTTCTTGTGCGGATTTAACAAAATGGCATACACCTCTATGCCTAAACCTATTAGCACCAAAGTTGGTGCTAGGCGAATTCTTCTAAAATTATATATTTCAGGATTAAAAACATTAGGATCATCACTACCACCACCACTCATTAAAACAAAACCCAGTGTAAGAAAAACTAGGCCAATAGCCATAAAAATGTAATTCTTTTTCTGAAAAATAAATTCTTTTTTAGAGCTTTCTTCTGTGGTGCTATTATTTTTTTTCATTTTGTAAAAAATTTAATCCTTGTTTAATTTTTAACAGTGCAAATCTAATAATATAAATCGTCTGTCCTAAGATTTAAGAAACGTTGTGTAGCTAAAAATGTACTTATAAACGAAATTAAGACGCCTAAAACAAAAATAGCTGCAAAAAGCAACGCTAAAGTTGTTGGGTCTTTAAGCAGTGTTAACTCCGGAAAAAAATCGTTTACGTAATATATAGTCACCGCCAAACCTATCATTGCAATTAAGGCTCCCAACATACCCAATTTTATGTTTGTCCATAAAAATGGTCTACGTATAAAACGCTTTGTAGCCCCAACCATTTGCATTGTTTTTATAATAAAACGTTTAGAGTAAACAGACAGGCGTATAGAGCTGTTAATTAACAAAAATGCAATAAATGCAAATATTCCGCTAGCTACCAAAATCCATAAACTAATTTTTTTAACATTATCATTTAATAATGATATCAAAGGCTTATCATAACTAACCTCTTCTACATAGTCTTTTTCTTGTATGGTTTCTGCTATTTCTTCTATTTGGGTAGGAGATACAAAATCTGCTTTAAGTTGTACATCTATAGAGTTCTTTAAAGGATTATATCCTAAAAACTCTATAAAATTTTCACCAATAGCTTCTGTATGTTGTTCTGCAGCTTCCTCTTTAGACACAAATACTGCTTGCTTTGTATAGTCTGCCATAGCTAAACTTTTTTGCAATTGGTCTATTTCTACCTGTTTAGCCTCATCCTTCAAAAATACAGAAACAGTAATTTGCTCTTTAAAATGATCTGCCATTTTTTTGGTATTAAGCACCAACAAACCTAGCACACCTAGCAAAAACAACACTAAGGCTATACTAAGCACTACAGAAAAATAGGAGGAAATTAACTTCCTTTTTTGATAACGTTCAAAAGATTTACTCATAACTTATAACAATACGTAAAAATAGTAAAGTAATTTGTAATAATACATTTTAAAGGTATTTGTAATTAGTAATCTACAAAAAACAAGAATAAGCTTATTGTAAATTAACACTTTTTGGCATAGTAGTTGTAAAATCCTACAAAACAAAAAACATATAATTATGAAAAAAACTACCTTTTTACTTTTAGCAGCTCTTTTTGTTTATAGCAGTAATGCCATTGCTCAAAAAATAAATTATGGCGCAAAAGCAGGTTTAAATGTTTCTAATTTGTACGGCAACAATCAAGACAAAAATAGCCTTGTTACTTTTCACGCTGGTTTCTTTACTCAAATCGAAATTTCAGAAAAGCTAAATATTCAACCAGAGCTACTGTACTCTAGGCAAGGCGCAGATTTAAACAGTCTGTACAAAGCAAAATTAGACTACATATCTATTCCTATTCAATTTAAATACAACGTATTACCTAAGTTCTTTTTACAAGCCGGTCCACAGGTTTCTTTTTTAGTTTCTGATAAAGCTGTTTTTTATGACGACAATATTGGCACTTTAGATACAGATGCCAAAAGTGTAGATTTTGGTTTTAACACTGGTATTGGACTTAATTTAGGTGCTGGTATTTTTACAGAAGCAAGGTATAATTTTGGCATTACTACAGTTGCAGAAAACCCAGATATTAAAAACGGCGTGCTACAAATTTCATTAGGCTATATCTTTTAAAAAATATCATTAAACACCTTGTTTTGCAGGGTGTTTAAGTTTTTAAATACTAGTAAAAGCAATAGTAGGCTGTTTGGCTTGTAATTCTTAAATTTGCCCCATTCTAAATAGCAGAAGACAAGCATATGAACTACGATTTTAAAGAAATTGAAGCCAAGTGGCAAAAATATTGGGCAGAAAACCAAACTTTTAAAGCAGAAAATAATTCTGATAAAGAAAAATTTTATGTTTTAGATATGTTCCCTTACCCTTCTGGTGCTGGGTTACACGTTGGACACCCACTTGGGTATATTGCCAGTGATATTTATGCTCGTTACAAAAGACACCAAGGGTTTAACGTTTTACACCCAATGGGATACGATTCTTTTGGCTTACCAGCAGAACAATATGCTATACAAACAGGGCAACACCCTGCAATTACTACCAAAACTAATATAAACAGGTACAGAGAACAACTAGATAAAATTGGTTTTTCTTTTGACTGGAGTCGTGAAGTACGTACCTCTAATCCTGATTATTACAAATGGACACAGTGGATCTTTATTCAGCTATTTAACTCTTGGTACAATAACAACACCAATAAGGCTGAAGATATTTCTACACTTGTTAATTTGTTTGAAAAAGAAGGAAACGCAACCGTAAATGCTGTTTCTGATGATGATATTAGTGTTTTTACTGCTGATGAATGGAACGCATTTGACACTAAAAAACAACAAGAAATTTTATTACAGTACAGACTAACATACTTAGCAGAAACCGAAGTTAACTGGTGCCCTGCTTTAGGAACAGTATTGGCTAATGATGAAATTATAAACGGAGTATCAGAACGTGGCGGACATCCTGTTATTCGTAAAAAAATGACACAGTGGAGTATGCGTATTTCTGCTTACGCACAACGTTTGTTAGACGATTTAAATACCATAGACTGGCCACAACCTTTAAAAGACTCACAAACAAACTGGATTGGGAGGAGTCAAGGTGCATCTGTTACTTTTAATGTAAAAAATCATAAAGAGCAAATAGATGTTTTTACCACTCGCCCAGATACTATTTTTGGTGTTAGTTTTATGACTCTTGCTCCAGAACATGAGCTAGTAGCAACCATTACTACTCCAGAACAAAAAGCAGAGGTAGATGCCTACATACAAGCCACTGCAAAACGTAGTGAGCGCGAGCGTATGGCAGATGTAAAAACTATTTCTGGCGCATTTACGGGTGCCTATGCAGAACACCCTTTTACAAAAAAACCTATTCCTATTTGGATTGGAGATTACGTATTAGCGGGCTACGGTACCGGAGCAGTAATGGCTGTACCTTGTGGTGATCAGCGCGATTATGATTTTGCTAAACATTTTAATATTCCTATTCCTAATGTTTTTGAAGGCGTAGATATATCTGAAGAAGCACACGCAGATAAAGACAAAACTATAATTGCCAATTCAGATTTCCTAAACGGTTTACCGTACAAAAAAGCAATGAAACTAGCCATTTACGAGCTAGAAAAAATAGGACACGGTAAAGGTAAAATTAACTACCGCTTGCGCGATGCTGTTTTTAGCAGACAACGTTACTGGGGAGAACCTTTTCCTGTGTATTATGTAAATGGTATGCCACAAATGATAGACGCTAAACATTTACCTATTACCTTACCAGAGGTAGAAAAATACTTACCAACAGAAACTGGCGAACCACCACTAGGTAATGCTAACGTTTGGGCTTGGTGTACTAAAGAAAATAAAGTTGTAGACAATAGTAAAATTAACAATGAAACTATATTTCCGTTAGAGTTAAACACAATGCCAGGTTGGGCAGGTAGTAGTTTTTACTTTAACCGTTATATGGACCCTAATAATGCAGATGCCATATTTTCTGATGATGCTATTAACTATTGGCAAGATGTAGATTTATATATTGGTGGTAGTGAGCACGCAACCGGTCACTTATTATACGCACGTTTTTGGCAGAAATTTTTGTTTGATAAAGGCGTTGTTCCTAAAAATGAGTTTGCTAAAAAACTGATTAACCAAGGAATGATTACAGGTACTAGTGCTTTTGTGTATGCAATAAGTCTAAGCACAGAAAGAAATCAAAAAAGTTCAGATTCCCCAAAATGGAATTCTATTCCAACCGTTTTTATATCTAAAAAAATATTCGACTTTTATGACAAGATCAAAAAAGAAGAAAACGTTAGTGATGGATCTAGGAATATTTTAAAAAAATACCAAGAAAAATTCGAAGAAGTTAGCCATAAATTAACAGAAATATACCATTTAAAAAACACAGAAGAACCAAAAGATTTAAAAATAAAAATAGACAAATACACACCTCTTATCATACCAACACACTCTGATGTTTCTTTTGTAAATGCTTCTGATGAATTAGATATTGAAGCTTTTAAGAACTGGAGAGAAGAGTATAAAGATGCTATTTTTATTGGAGAAAACGGTGAAGTTATTGATGGTGACAATGACAAATATATTGTTGGTCGTGAGGTAGAAAAAATGTCTAAATCCAAATACAATGTGGTTAGTCCAGATAGTATTTGTGAAGAATATGGCGCAGACAGCTTGCGTTTGTACGAGATGTTTTTAGGCCCACTAGAGCAATCTAAACCTTGGAACACTGCTGGTATTACAGGTACACACGGTTTCTTAAAAAAATTATGGCGTTTATATTTAGATGATAATGGCGCTAAATTTACAGATGCTGCACCAACAAAAGACAATTTAAAAACATTGCACAAAACCATTAAAAAGGTTGCAGAAGATATAGAGAACTTTTCTTTTAATACATCTGTCTCTACCTTTATGATATGTGTAAACGAGTTGTCTAGTCAAAAATGTACTAGCAAAGAAATTTTAGAAGCCTTAGCTATTTTAGTTTCTCCTTACGCTCCGCATATAGCAGAAGAGTTATGGCAGCAATTAGGACACAACACTTCTATTGCTACAGCTCCTTTTCCTAAGTTTGATGCATCACACCTTGTAGAAAGCAGTAAAGAATATCCTGTTTCTTTTAATGGTAAAATGCGATTTAAACTAGAGTTACCTTTAGACTTATCTAAAGATGAAATTGAAGCTACAGTAATGGCACACGAAAAAACTATTGCTCAATTACAAGGTCGCGAACCTAAAAAAATAATTATAGTTCCTGGAAAAATTATAAATATTGTAGGGTAACAACACAAAAAAGCAATTTAATTTTACACATACCCCTGTTTTTACAGGGGTGTTTTTTTATTAAAAGTGATTATTTTAACCTCACACCCCTTATTTTTATCGATTAATTAGAAATACTTTTAATAATTAATTTAATTTAGCACCAAAATCTAAAATAGTTAATTATGATTGTTGGTATTCCTCAAGAAATTAAAAATAACGAAAGCCGAGTTGGTATGACACCAGGTGGGGTTTTTGAATTGACAAAAAATAACCATACTGTTTATGTACAGTCTGGAGCTGGTTTAGGCAGTGGTTTTAACAATGAAGATTACCAGCAAGCTGGCGCAGCTATTTTAGACACTATTGCTCAAGTGTACGCAATGAGTGATATGATTGTAAAGGTAAAAGAACCTATAGAAGAGGAATACAACCTTATAAGAGAAGGACAAATTTTATTTACATATTTTCATTTTGCATCTAGTGAAGCACTAACTAAAGCAATGATTAAGCAAAAAGCCATATGTATTGCTTACGAAACTGTTGAAGACAATGACGGCACTTTGCCACTACTAACTCCAATGTCTGAAGTTGCAGGAAGAATGGCAATACAACAAGGTGCAAAATACTTAGAGAAACCTGTTAAAGGTAGAGGTGTACTTTTAGGTGGCGTACCTGGTGTTGCTCCGGGTAAAGTTTTGGTTTTAGGCGCTGGTGTTGTTGGCGTACAAGCTGCTAAAATGGCAGCTGGTTTGGGCGCACACGTCACCATACTAGATGTAAACATGAAACGCTTACGTTATGTTAATGATGTAATGCCACCACACGTTACAACAGAGTTTTCTAACGAGTTTAATATTAGAAAACACATAAAAACACATGATCTTATTATTGGCGGTGTGCTTTTAAAAGGTGCTAAAGCTCCAAACCTTATCACCAGAGATATGCTAAAAGAAATGAAACCAGGTACTGTAATAGTAGATGTTGCTGTAGACCAAGGAGGCTGTGTAGAAACCACCAAACCAACTACCCACCAAGATCCAATTTACATTATAGATGATGTTGTACACTACTCTGTAGCTAATATGCCAGGAGCTGTACCATACACATCTACAATGGCATTAACCAATGTAACACTGCCATACACCTTAAAACTAGCCAACTTAGGGTGGCAAGCAGCTTGTGAACAAGATGCCTCTTTACACAAAGGTTTAAACATTGTATCAGGAAAAATAGTTTACAATGAAATTATTGAAGCTTTTGGCTGGGAAGAAGCATTAGCATAAATACAAACAACTGTCAGTAAAATAAACCTCGCTAAATTTGGCGAGGTTTTTGCTTTTTAATTGTTATATTTATTTTTTAAAACACAAACTATGTATACATATTATATTATTATAGGTGCAGTTGCTTTAGTGAGCTGGATTGTTAGCAACAGGCTAAAAAGCAAATTTAAAAAGTACTCTAAAGTACAATTGCGCAACGGTATGAGTGGCGCAGAAATAGCAGAAAAAATGTTGGCAGATAATGGTATTAGAGACGTAAAAGTTATCTCTACCCCTGGTATGCTTACAGACCATTATAACCCAGCAAACAAAACCGTAAACCTTAGTGAAGGTGTTTACAACCAACGTAATGCTGCTGCTGCTGCAGTTGCTGCACACGAATGTGGACACGCTGTGCAACATGCTACAGCATACCAATGGCTAACAATGCGTTCTAAATTAGTGCCAGTTGTTAGTGTAACATCAAGTATGTCTCAATGGGTAGTTTATGGTGGTGTTGTTCTAATGGCGGTATCTGGTGTTGCTGGCGGTGTAGGATTTTGGATAGCAGTTGCCGGTTTGGTAATGATGGGCTTTGCCACATTGTTTAGTTTTGTTACTTTACCAGTAGAATACGATGCTAGTAACCGTGCATTAGCTTGGTTAAAAAACAAAAATATGCTTAGCCAAGAAGAATATGCTGGCGCAGAAGACGCATTAAAATGGGCTGCCAGAACATATCTTGTAGCTGCTTTAGGTGCTTTAGCATCATTAGTGTATTGGGCTTACCAAGTATTTGGACGAGATTAATTTTTATAAAAAATACAAAAAGCAAAAAGGGTGTCTACTTAAAGACACCCTTTTTTATTGGACATAATGACGTTCTAAAAAATTCCCCCAAACCATTAGAACTAACTGTAGTTAGCGTTATACATTACGCCCAATTATGCATTGCTAAATGTTTATGTTTAGGTACAAAGACAATCTATTTTTTACCTCAACCTTACCATTATTTAAATCTTGATCTATTGGCAACATTGTAGTTACCCCTAACGAGTATGTTTTGTAACTAGTCTCTACACTAAATTTTCCAAAAAAAACATTACCTCCTGTGTTTAACACTGTTAATCCGTAAGACTCATCTTCATCATAATTTTCTCCACTAACACCAACTGCAGGCGTTAATGCAAAATCATTAGACAAGTAATATGTTTTATAAGTATTTAAACCATAGTTTAACTGATTACCAAACTGATAATCTTTAGTGTTTTTTGTTTTAAACGTATAATTTACCATTGCAGACATCCCCCAATTGTTATGTGTAAGTCCGTAATTAACTGCAGTAACATAATCCCAACTTCCGGTTCCTAATTGAAAACTAGTGTTTACACTTCCGGTATTATTAGCCCTATCAAAACTACCTGTTGGCATTTTTACTCCACCACCAACTTGTAAAGAGTGCTGCGGACCAACAACCATAATACTATCTTGCTTTGCTAAAATTTTATAAAACCCCAACAATGTAATATCTCCCAAACCATTAATATTTTGAGAAGACTCATTTGCAAACTCTCTATTATGAAAATGATAAGGAACTATAGCGTTAACTAAAAAACGCTTACCCAAAGGTATTCTACCCCAAGCCTGTAATGTATTAAAGTTTTCATCTATCCAAGGTGAATTGTTAAATATACCATCTCTAGACCTGTAACTTTGAGATATGTAACGCACACCTGCAAAATTAGTGTCTAAACCTGTACCAAACCCCATACTACCACCATTACCACTACAGCCACAAGTATCGCAAAAGTCTTCAAAAACGTAATGCTTTGTTGTTGCTGTTGCTGGCAAACTGTCTGTTGGTTCTGTTTTATGCATTGCAAACGCATTACACGCAACCAATAGACACGTTATTATTGTTAAATTTTTCATATTCTATTTTTCTGAAAATCGTTCGTCCGTTAAAAAAGTATTATCTGTAAGGGTGTTTAAAAAGGCAATAATTGCCACCCTTTCCTCTGCTGTTGTAGCAATACCCAATCTCTCACCACTACGCAATAAAGGATCTAAGGTTTGCGAGTCTACAACTCCACTATCATAAAAAGCAAGTACCGCCTCTAAAGACCCAAATCTACCATCATGCATATACGGTGCAGTAACCGCAATATTTCTAAGGCTGGGCACTTTAAACTTATAATTGTCCTCTGCAAAACCAGTTACTACACTCCTACCTAAATCATTTAATTTGGTATTGGGTTGCAAACCATTATTTTTAAAACTACCATCAGAAAATAATGCTGTAGCGTGACAACTAGCACATTTTTGCTCAAAAAGTACCAAACCTTGCTGTTCTATCTCTGTTAGTTGCACTTGGTTATTTATGTACTTATCATACTTAGCATCTGCAGAAATCATAGTGACCATAAACTGTGACAACGCTAACAAAAAATTTTCAGAATTTACCTCACCATCTTCAAAA